>NZ_JBHUZW010000037.1:0-32835 GCF_042667215.1 Cellulomonas sp. NPDC057328
CGCTCGCACCGCCGGACCCGCGGGTCCTCACGGTGCGCAGCGACGCCTGGCAGCTGGACGTGCTGCCGGCGACGGGCGCGTGCCTCGCGGCCGGGCGCATCCGGACGGCGGACGGGGTCTGGCGCGACCTGCTGCGCCCGACCAGACGCGTGCACCTCGGCGACCCCGAGAAGACCGCGAGCTTCCCGATGGTGCCGTGGTCGAACCGCATCCGTGCGGGCGTGCTGCCGTTCCGCGGCCGCACGTGGCAGCTGCAGCGCAACGCGGCGGACGGCACCGCCATCCACGGCGCCGCGCGGCACGCCGTGTGGGACGTCGTCGGACGCACCGACGGTGCGGTGACGCTGCGGCTCGACTCGTCGCCGCTCGTGGGCGTCAACTTCCCGTGGCGGTTCGTCGCATCGGTGACGTACGCGCTGCACGCGTCGACGCTCACGGTGACGACGACCGTGCGCAACGTCGACGACGAGCCGTTCCCCGCCGGGTTCGGCCACCACCCGTACCTGCGGCGCGCGCTGCTGCCGGTGGGGGCGCCGCCGTCGGAGTACCCGCTGACCCCGGGACCGGTCGTGCACGTGCCCGCCGCGCGCGGCTACCGGCTGTCCGCGGCCATGGCGACGGGCCCGGCGGGGCCCCCACCGGCGCGCGCCGACTACCGCACGCCCCGCCCGCTCGGCACGGCGTTCGTCGACGACGTCCTCACCGGCCTGGAGCCGGGCGCGCCCGTGCGCCTGGACTACGTCGAGGACGGCGTGACCGTCGACGTCGCGATGGACGAGGCGTACCAGCACCTCGTGCTCTACGCGCCCCGGCGGCGCTGCTACTTCGCGGTCGAGCCCGCCACCAACGTCAACGACGGCTTCACGCTGCACGCCCAGGGCGTGCCGGGCACGGGCGTGTTCGAGCTCGAGCCCGGCGAGGAGCGCACGGGCACGTTCACGATCACCGCCCACGTCTGAGCGCACGGCCGAAAAGAGCTCGTCCGGGCGTCCACGGCCGCGCCACGCTGGCGGCATGAGCACCACCGGCACCGCCGCCGTCACCGGGCCCACCGACTCCGCGCGGTCCTGGCGCGTCGCCCCCGCGCCGCCCGTCCCCGGCTCCACCGACGCCCCGGACGCGTGGGCGTACGCGGGCATCGCCGAGGTCGGCCGGCGCGTCGAGCTCGACCGCTGGGGCTGGGACGACCTGCACGCGCCCACGGCCGTGCTGCTCGGCACGCTGCGGGCGAACCCGTACCGCGACGTCGCGGTGTGGGTCGCCGTCGCGGGCGGCAGCACGGAGGACGGCACCGGCGGCGGCACGGCCGGCACCGCCCCGGCCGCGGGCGACGTCGTCGGCTACGCGAGCGCCCTGCTGCCCCTGACGGCCAACACGCACACGGCCCAGGTCGAGGTCGCCGTGCATCCCGACCACCGCGGGCGCGGCGTCGGGACGGCGCTGCTCGCCGCCGCCGAGGAGCACGTGCGCGCCGCCGGCCGGACCACCACCCTCGCGTGGTCGGGCGTGCGCCCCGAGCCCGAGCCCGGCCCGGGCGCCCTCACCGCGGCGACGGGCACGGGACGCGTCCCGGCCGACGCGCCCGCGGTCCGGTTCGCGCTCGCCCGCGGCTACGTGCTCGAGCAGGTCGAGCGCTACTCGGTGCTCGAGCTGCAGGACGACGCGGCGCCCGGCGCGGCCGGCGACCTGCCGACCGCGAGCGACCGCGCGGCCCTGCTCGCCGACGCGCGCGCTCACACCGGCGCGGACTACCGCACGCACACGTGGCGCGACGAGCTGCCCGAGGACCGCCTCGACGACCTCGCCGAGCTGTGGACCCGCATGAGCACCGACGTGCCGCTCGGCGGGCTGGCACTCGAGGAGGACCGCTGGGACGCGGACCGCGTCCGCACGCTCCTCGACCGGATGGCGCAGCGGCGGCAGCACGTGCTGCTGACTGCTGCGGAGCACGTGCCCACCGGTCGGCTCGCGGCGTTCACGTGGCTGCAGGTGCCGGTCCCGGAGGTGTCGTTCGCGTTCCAGGAGGACACGCTGGTGCTGCGCGAGCACCGCGGCCACCGGCTGGGGATGCTCGTCAAGGGCGTCAACCTCGAGGCGTTCACGGCGTGGCGGCCGGCCGCGCGGCGCATCCACACGTGGAACGCGCAGGAGAACGACCACATGCTCGCCATCAACGTCGCGCTGGGGTTCCGGCAGGCGGGCGTGGAGGCGGCCTGGCAGCGCACGGGGCTGTGAGCCCGGCCGGACGGAAGGCCCGGCGAGCCGTCACGACACCCGTGATGACGGTGCGTGCGACACCCCGCGGCGGACGCCTCGCGGACGTCGGCGTCTGTCGATGACGGTTGCCATCGCGCTGCGGCGCAGGCACCGCCGCTCAACCCAGCGGCAGCACCATCCGGTGCCCCCAGTCGTACGACTCGTGCACGCGCAGGCCGATCCGCTCGTAGAACGCGACCGCGCCCGTGTTCTGCGCGGACACGCCCAGGTGCAGGCCGGGCACGCCGCGCTCGCGCAGGGCGTCGGACAGCGTCGCGACGAGGCGCCGTCCCCAGCCCTTCCCCTGCACGTGCGGCAGCAGGTCGATGTGCAGGTGCGCGGGGAAGCCGGCGGGCACGTCGATGCGTGGGCTGTCGTGGACGATGCCGACCAGCACGTGGTCGCGCGTGCCGTCGCCCGGGTCGGCGCGGCGCGGGTACCGCTCGCGCAGGCCCGGCCACCAGTGCGCCGCGAGCCAGTCGTCGAACCGGTCCGTGTCGGCGGTCGCGACGACGTACCCGGCGACACCGCCCTCGTCGGTGACCACCCACGTCAGCCCCGCGTCCGCCGTCGGGTATGGCCCGGCGTACACGTGCCCGAGCAGGTCGGGGTCGCGGTACAGGCTCGTGGCGTCCCGACCGGCGTCGCCCGTGGCGAGGCAGACGCGGTACAGGCCGGGCTGGTCGGACGGGTGGTACGGGCGCAGGACGGCGGGCACGGGGCGAGCCTGCCACGCGCGTCGCGACGGGCGCCGCTGATTGGGTAGGATCGACGGCGCAGCGCCCCCGTGGGGCGTCGTGCGGGTGTAGTTCAATGGTAGAACTCGACCTTCCCAAGGTCGTAGCGCGGGTTCGATTCCCGTCACCCGCTCCAGCTTCGAGGGCCAGGTCCGGACGACGTCCGACCTGGCCTTCCTGCGTCCGCGCCCGGGTGCGCCCCGCGGCCACACGAGACGCCGGGCCGGACGCACCTCGTCGGCGTGCGGCCCGCCCGCGCCGGCGCGACGATCGTCGGGACGGTGCGACCCACGGACGGTGCGACCCCAGGAGGCGACCATGCCGAAGACGACGCGCAAGGGCGACGCGAAGCAGAGCGAGATCCCGTCGACGCTGCGCCGCTCCGACGAGAAGGCGCAGCGGACGTTCGCGAAGACGTACGACTCGGCGATGGAGACGTACGACGGCGAGGAGCAGCGCGCCGCGCGGGCGGCGTTCGCGGCCGTCAAGCACACGCACGAGAAGGTCGGCGACCACTGGGAGCCGAAGGAGGAGAACGGGCCGTCGGACGCGCGCGCCGAGGGCGGCGGCCCGGACGGCGATGCCCCCACCGCGGGCGGCGTCGACGCGAACGCCAGCAAGAAGCACCTGTACGAGGTGGCCTCGGAGCTCGACGTCAGCGGCCGGTCGCGCATGACCAAGGACGAGCTGGTCGAGGCGATCGGCAAGGAGAACGACCGCCGGACCCGCAAGGCCCGCGAGTCGTCGGACTGATGTCGTCGTCGTCGCGGCGCGCGGGCCCGGTGACGGCCCGCGCGTCGGGCGCGCTGGGCCGCGGTATGCGCAGCACCGTGGGCCGCGAGAGCACGACGTTCGGCTTCTCGATCCTCGTGACGGCGACGTTCGGGCTGCTCCAGACGACCGAGGGTGCGCCGGACGTCGCGCGGGTGTTCTGGTTCGCGACGGGTGCGGTGATGTCGTTCACGGCGCTGGAGGCGGTGCTGTCCCGCGGGTTCCGTCGTCCGATGCCGCAGCACGACACGCGGGTCACGGCGATCGGCACGAGCCTGAACCTGCTGTCGGTCCTCGGCGGGCTCGCCGTTGCGTGGCTGCTGGCGGAGTGGGTGACGCACGCGTCGGTGTGGGCGCTGGCGCCCTTCGTCGGTGCCTGCGTGTACCTGCTGCTGGAGAGCGTCGAGACGGCGGTCGGCGAGCGGATGGCCCTCCGCTCGGGGGACGAGGGCGCGGACGACGTCGAGCCCTGACAGCCCCCGGCCGGCACGTGCCCGACCGCGCGGCACGCCCCCCTGGCGCACGGGCTGAACACTCGGTTAGTGTGCTGACCATGCGGTCAGCAACCCCGTCCGACGACCTCACGGCCCGCGCACGCATCCGCGACGCCGCGATCGCGCGGTTCGGCCGGGACGGGTTCGGGGTGAGCCTGCGGACCATCGCGCAGGACGCCGGCGTCAGCGCGCCCCTGGTGCTGCACCACTTCGGCTCCAAGGACCGCCTGCGCGCGGAGTGCGACGCGCACGTGCTCGCCACAATCGCCGCGCACAAGGAGGACGCCGTCGGCCCGTCGGGGCCCGACCACCTGCTCGTCGAGCTCGCGCAGGTCGAGACGTACGCGCCGCTCGTCGCCTACGTCCTGCGCAGCGTCCAGCACGGCGGGGAGCTGGCGCGGACGTTCTACGCGGCGTTCGTCGCGGACGCCGAGGAGTACCTGCGCGCGGGCGTCGCGGCGGGCACCGTCCGCCCCAGCCGCGACGAGGCCGCCCGCGCCCGGTTCCTCACGCAGCAGGCGATCGGCGGCCTCCTCGTGGCGCTCACCCTCGAGCCCGTCGACGACCCCGCGGACCTCGGCCCACGCCTGCGCGCGCACATGGACGCGATCGCGCTGCCCGCCCTCGAGCTCTACACCGACGGCCTCATGACCGAGCGCCGGATGCTCGACGCCTACCTCATGTACGTGACGGACCCGCCGGTCGGCGCCCCCGCCACCGACCCCCGTCCCACCTCCTGAGAGAAGCCGACCCATGCCCGTCGTCGACGTGCGCGACCTGACCAAGTCCTTCGGCCCCGTGCGGGCCCTCGACCACCTCGACCTGACCGTCGAGGCCGGCGAGGTGCACGGGTTCCTCGGCCCCAACGGCGCCGGCAAGTCCACCACCCTCCGCGTCCTGCTCGGGCTCGTCCGCGCCGACTCCGGCACGGCGCGCGTCCTGGACG
The DNA here is from genome assembly GCF_042667215.1 of Cellulomonas sp. NPDC057328. Lineage (NCBI taxonomy): Bacteria > Bacillati > Actinomycetota > Actinomycetes > Micrococcales > Cellulomonadaceae > Cellulomonas > Cellulomonas sp. NPDC057328. The sequence continues at coordinate 5,205 of NZ_JBHUZW010000037.1, forward strand.
CGGACCCGTGGGCGGACGCCGTCGCGCTGCACCGCCGCACCGCCTACGTGCCCGGCGACGTCACCCTCTGGCCCCAGCTCACCGGCGGCGAGTGCATCGACCTGCTGCTGCGCCTGCACGGCCGGGCCGGCACCCGCCGCCGCGACGAGCTGCTCGAGCGGTTCGCCCTGGACCCGACGCGCAAGGCCCGCACGTACTCCAAGGGCAACCGGCAGAAGGTCGCGCTCGTCGCGGCGCTCGCCGGCGACGCCGAGCTGCTCGTCCTCGACGAGCCCACGTCGGGCCTCGACCCGCTGATGGAGCTCGTCTTCCAGGAGTGCGTCGCCGAGGCGGTCGCCGACGGCCGCACCGTGCTGCTCTCGAGCCACGTGCTCGCGGAGGTGGAGCGGCTGTGCGAGCGCGTCACCATCATCCGCGACGGCCGCACCGTGCTGACCGGGTCGCTCGCGGAGCTGCGCGCGCTGCACCGCACCGCCGTGACGGCCGTCGTCGGGACCCCGGTCGACGACCTGGCCCGCGTCCCGGGCGTGCACGACGTGCGCCGCGAGGGCGACCGCGTGCACCTGGCCGTCGACGACGACGCCCTGCCTGCGCTGCTCGCGCACCTGGCCGGCGCCGGTGCGCGCGGGCTCGTCGCGACGCCGCCGTCCCTCGAGGAGCTGTTCGTGCAGCAGTACGGCGGGGTGGCCCGGTGACCGCCGCGACGCTCGCCCCGCCGGCCACCGCCACGACCGGCGGCCCGTGGGCCGGCACGGGCACGCTCCTGCGCGTCGCGCTGCGGCGCGAGCGGGTGCGCCTCGCCGTGTGGGCCGTCGCGCTCGGCGGCCTCGTCGCGTACTTCGCGGCCGCGCTGCCCGCCGTGTACCCGGACGCCGCCGCGCGCCAGACGCGCGCCGCGATCATGCGCGAGCCGTCCGGCGCCCTGCTGGCCGGCCCCGGGTACGGGCTGGACGACTACACGCTCGGCGCGATGGTCGCGAACGAGCTGCTCGGCATGCTGGCCGTCGCGGCGGCGCTGATGTCGTCGTTCCTCGTGGTGCGGCACACGCGCGCCGAGGAGGAGGCGGGGCGCGTCGACCTCGTGCTCGCGGGCGCGGTCGGCCGGCGTGCACCGCTGACCGCGGCGCTGGCGACGGCGCTCGTCGCGAACCTCGTCGTCGCCGCGGCGCTGCTCGCCGCGCTGCTGTCCGCCGGCCTGCCGCTCGACGGCTCCGCTGCGGTCGCCGCCGGCGTGGGTGCGGTCGGTCTCGTGTTCGCCGCCCTCGCCGCCGTGGCGGCCCAGCTCGCGACGACGGGCCGTGGCGCGAACGGGATCGCCGGCGCGGCGGTCGGCCTCGCGTTCGTCGTGCGGGGCGTCGGCGACGCGCGGCAGGGCGGGGACAGCGCGCTGTCGTGGGCGTCACCCATCGGCTGGGCGCAGCAGACCCGTGCGTACGTGGACCTGCGCTGGTGGCCGCTGGTGCTGTGCGTGCTGCTCGCGGCGGCCCTCGTCGTGGTCGCGTGGACCCTCGCCCGGGGGCGTGACGTCGGCGCCGGGCTCCTGCCCGAGCGCCGCGGGCGCGCGACCGCGGGTCCCTTGCTCAGCACGCCGCTCGGGCTCGTGGCGCGGCTCGAGCGGACCGCGGTCGTGGCCTGGGCGGTCGGCCTCGCCGTGATGGCCGCGCTGACGGGGTCGCTCGTCCAGGGCGTCGTCGACAGCTTCGCCGACGACCCGGAGCTCGCGGCCGCGTTCGGGGCGACCGGGGACGACGTGCTGCTCGGGATGCTCTCGGCGTTCGTCGGCTTCTTCGCGATGGCGGTCACCGTGTTCGCCGTCGTGACCGTGCTGCGGATGGGACGCGCCGAGGCGCGCGGGCAGACCGCGGCCGTGCTCGCCGCGGCGGTGAGCCGGTCGGCGTGGACGGCCGCCTCCCTCACGGTGGCCCTCGTCGGGGCGGCGGTGCTGCTGGCGGTCAGCGGCGCGGCGCTCGGCGCCGGGGCGCTCACCGTCACGGACGACCCCGCGCTCGTCGGTGAGCTGGCACTCGCCGCGATCGGGCAGCTGCCGGTCGTCGCCCTCTTCGCCGCGCTGGCGGCGCTCGTGCACGCCGTCCGCGCACCGACCTGGGCGGTGTGGCTGCCGCTCGTGGCGTCGATCGTGCTCGGCCTGTACGGCGGCCTGCTCGACGTGCCCGCCGCGCTGCTCGACGCCCTGCCGTTCGCGCTGCTGCCGGCACTGCCGGCCGACGCGTTCGCCCTCGGCCCGTTCACGGCGCTGACGGTCGCCGCGGCCGCGCTCGCCGGCCTGGCGCTGGCGGCGTTCCGGCGCCGGGACCTGACGGTCTGAGGCTGCCGCCGCCAGGGTGCGCACGGGGGTGCCGCCGTCCCACCGTGACGTCGTGGGACGACGTCCGGGGCGGGTCGTCGAGGACCGGTTCCTGCAGCCGGCCGGATCCCGCGCCGGCCCGCCACGCACCGGTCGGCGCGGCGTAGTCACAGCCCGTACGACTACGCGTGAGAAGTCGGTGTGAACCCCCACGTCATAAGCGTTTAGGCGCTGACCGCGCTGGCTACGGTCGTCGCCGACGTCGCCCCACGTCCCGGTCCGCCGGCGCGGGTGCGCGCGTCGACCCGCGCCGTCGCGGCTCGTGCACCGGCACGCCGCGGCGCTCGCAGCCGACCCCGCCGGGCCCCTCCCGGGGTCGGCCAGCGCCCGCCGACCAGGGAGACACACCGTGACCGCAGACCGCCCCCGCTTCGAGGGAGCGCTCCCACCCACCGTCCCCGCCGCCGGCCTCGGTCTCCGCGGCGCCACCGCCGTCGCACCCGACCCCGTCCCCCCGCCGGCCCGCGAGCGCGACCGACGCCCGGCCGCGGGGCGGCTGCGGACGTGGACGGCGGTCGCGCTCGTCGTCGTGGCCGTCGTCGTCGGGCTGGCCGCGCGGTCGGCCCTGGCGCCGACGGGCAGCAGCGCCGCGGGCTCGGCCGCCGACCGCACCGTGCCCGACGCCCTCCCGGCCGCCCCGACGACGTACGGCGTCCCCTTCACCTACGCCGACGGGCTCACGGTCGAGGTCGGCGCACCCGTGCCGTTCACGCCGTCCCGCACCGCGAGCGGCGGCACGGGCGCCGCCGCCGCGCTCGTGGAGGTCACCGTCACCAACGGCACCGACGAGTCCTACCGCGCGAGCACGGTGGAGGCCACCGCCGCCGTCGACGGCGCGCCGGCCGCGCCGGTGTGGGACCCGGACCAGGGCGTCGAGCTCTCCGGTCCGGCGTTCGCGGTGCCGCCGGGCGGGACCGTGCAGTTCCGGGTCGGCTTCGAGGCGGCGGACCCTGAGCGGCTCCGGCTGACGCTCGTGCCCGCGCTCTACGGGTACGAGGCGCTGGTCATCGGCAGCCTGTGACGAAGATCTCCACCGCTGCGCGTCGCGTCCGGCATTGTTTCCGGCAGATGTCCGGACGCGGCGCGCGAGGGCATTCCTGTCCTTCTCAGCGACCACGGATCACCCGGTCGCCGCTAGCGCGCACGGCCCCGACCTGCCACGACGCACGCGCGCGCGGCGGCCGGTACGGACCTCGGCAGCCGGACGACGGACGGGCAGGACGCGCCGCCGAAAGGCGCTGCTACATTCCCACCCGACCGGCGGGGGCCGGATAAAGGACGGCCTTTCTCCCCGGACCACCCGCGTCCCAGCGGCCACGCCCGAGGAGTCCGAGTGACCCAGCACCGCACCGCACGCCCCACCGGCGGCGGGTCCCCCGCCCCCGTCCCCCACCGCGCGACCCGCACCCGCCGGGGACGCACCGTCGTCGTCGCCACCGCGGTCGCCGCCGTGCTCGCGCTCGCGTCGGCGTGCGCGTCGACCGCGTCCGCCGGCGAGTCGGGGACGCCCACCGGCACGGCCACCCAGGCGGGGTCGACCGTCCGGTTCGGCAAGCCGTTCGAGTACGCCGACGGCCTGTTCCTCACCGTCAAGGCGCCGCAGCAGTTCGAGCCGTCCGGCGAGGCGGAGGGCGTCGAGGAGGGCGTGCCCGTACGCGTGCGCGTGCAGGTCACCAACGGCACGCGGCAGCCGTACACGCCGAGCACGCTGTCGGCGACGGCCGAGTCCGGCGGCGTCACCGCGACGCCGGTGTGGGACCCGGCACGCGAGATCGACACCGCCGGCCCGTACGTCACGCTCGACCCGGGCGGCACGGCGAGCTTCGACCTCGGCTTCGCCGTCGCCGACCCGTCGGACCTGCGGATCGAGCTCCTCCCGGCGCTCGGCGGCTACGACGCGCTGGTCGTCACGACGGACTGACGCCGGCCCGGCCACGACGGACCGACGCCGAGGTCGTCACGACGGACCGACGCCGGCCGTCGCCGCCCGCCGCGCCGTCGGCGTCCACCCGGCCGTCGTGCAGCACCGGCGCCCCCGCATGCTGCACGACGGTCTGGTCGACGGACGGCCGGCCGGTCGACCTTGGCGACCACGGCCGACCGGGGAACTCGGGTCGTCCCGGCGGCGAGCCGGTCGTCGTGTAGCAGCACCGGCGCGGTGTGCTGCACGACGGCTGGGTCGGCCGGCCCGGCGAGGTCGGCGGCGACCGCCGGGCCGCCTGCTCAGGCCGGTGCGGACGCCGCTGCGTCGGCCGGTGCCGGTGTGGGGGCGTCCGCCGTCCCCCGCGCGCTGACGCGCACGAGGAGGGCGGCGAGCGCCGTCGTCGCCGGGATCGCGAGCACCAGGCCGATCGAGCCGACGAGCGTGCGGACCACCTCCTCGGCGATCTCGCCCGCGGTCAGCAGCTCCAGGAAGGACCGGTCGGCGAGGCTGACCAGCAGCACGAGCGGCAGCGCCGCGCCGACGTACGCGAAGACGATCGTGTAGACGGTCGACGCGATGTGGTCGCGCCCGATGCGCATGCCCTGCCCGAACAGCTCCCGCGCGGACGCTCCCGGGCGGGCCGCGTGCAGCTCCCACACCGCCGACGCCTGCGTGATCGTCACGTCGTTGAGCACGCCCAGCCCGGCGAGGACCATCCCGCAGACCAGGACCGCGCGCAGCCGCACCTCGGGCGCGGCGGACAGCAGGTCGAGCGCGTACTCCCCCGACAGGCCCGTCAGGTGCGCCGCGCCGCCGGCCCAGGCGGCGATCCCGCACGTCGCGAGCAGGCCGACGAGCGTGCCCAGCAGCGCCGTCGACGTCCGCACCGACACCCCGTGCGCCAGGTACAGCACGGCGAACATGATGACGACGCTGGTCACGAGCGCGACGGGCACCGCCGGGCGTCCCTGCAGCAGCGCCGGGAGCGTGAACACGCCCACGATCCCGAGGCTCACCACCACGCCGACGAGCGCCGCCAGGCCCCGCCAGCGCGCCACCAGGACGACCAGCACCGCGAACACCCCCGCGAGCAGCGCGATCGGCGGCCCGCGCACGAAGTCGACGAACACGTACGACGTCGTCATCAGCTCGGGGTCGCCGAGCGGGTCGAGCGCCGTCTCGGGGACCTCCATGCGGGCGACGCGCAGCGTGTCCCCCGCGGCGAGCTCCGGCACGTACTCGGGCGGCACGTGCGCGTCGACCTCCTCGCCGTCGGCGAGCCGGACCGTCGCCTGGTCCATCCCGGTCGCGTCGGGGTGCACGTCCACCACGTCGGCGCGCACGTAGGTCACGCCGGGGCCGGCGGTGTCGATGCGCGGCGGGACCGCGTCGGCGTCGGGCCAGAGCCACCAGGCGCCCGCGAGCGCGGCGGCGAGCGACGCGAGCAGCAGCACGGCGAGGACGGCACGGGCGCGCGGCTCCGTGCGCGCGGCGGCCGGCGCACCGGCGGCGGACGGGTTCGGGGCGTGGACGTGCACGCCCCAGCATGGGCCGGTCGGCGGCACGGGCGGTGGCGGACGCGCCGGGAACCGCCCACCGCGCACGTCGTCCCGCACCAGACACCGGACCAGCTGACCCGCCTGGACGCGTCCTGGCGGCGCCTCTGCCGCCGCTCCCGCCGACCTCGTCGCACCGGCGCCCACCACGTCACACCTCCGTGACGAGGTCGGCGCCCACCTGACGATCTCGACGCGGACGCGCCGGGCCGTCCTCCTGTCGCCGAGCTCGCCTGCCCGGCGGCCAGGTCGCCCGTTCCGACCGGCGACCTCGGCACGCAACCGGCGAACTCGGCGGGTGGGTGGGTGGACCGGTGGGGTGGGCGGGCGGGTGGGGGACTCGGCGGGCGGGTCGGTGCGCACCGACGGGTGGGGGGCGCGGACGGACGGCGGGGCGGGCGGGAGGATCCGGGTGGAGCGGGCGGGACGATCCGGGTGGATCGGGCGGCGGGCGTCCCGGGAGGGGCGGCGCGGGCGACGGTCGCGGGCCGCGTGCGACAGACTGCCCCGGTGACCGACCTGCTCTCGTCGCCGCGCCTGGTGGGCGACGGGCCGGCGATCGCGCACCGGCCGGACTGGACGTGGCTGCCCGACCCCGTGGACGCGCCCGGCCCGGACGACCTCGCGCGCGCCCGCCGGCAGGCGGACCAGATCCTCGCCGAGCACGGCGTGACGTACGGCGCGGACCGGCCCGACGGGCACGGGCAGTGGCGGCTCGACCCGCTGCCGGTGGTGGTCGACGAGACGGAGTGGGCGCGGCTCGACGCGGCGCTGGTGCAGCGCGCGGAGCTGCTCGACGCGGTGCTGCACGACCTGTACGGACCGCGCCGCCTGCTCGACGACCGGCTGCTCCCCGCGACGGCCGTCCTCGCGCACCCGGGGTTCCTGCGGGCGGTCGACGGCCTGCGCACGCCCGGCGGCCGCGAGCTGGTGCTCACCGCGACGGACCTGGTCCGGGACGCGACGGGCGGGTGGTGCGCCGTCGCGGACCGCACGCAGGCCCCGTCCGGCGCTGGGTACGCGATGGAGGACCGCCGCGTCACGGCCCAGGTGCTCGCGGGCGTGTACCGGCAGGCGCCGATCGCGCGGCTCGGGCCGTTCTTCCACGCGCTGCGGCACGCGCTGCGGGACGTCGCGCCGCCGACCGCGTCGGACGACCCGCGCGTCGTCCTGCTGACGCCCGGGCCGGGCAGCGAGACGGCGTTCGACCAGGCGTACCTGGCGTCGATGCTGGGGCTGCCGCTGGTCGAGGGGCGCGACCTGCTGGTGCGCGACGGGCGCGTGCACCTCGAGGGCATCGACGGCCTCGAGCCGGTGGACGTGGTCCTGCGGCGCGTCGACGCCGACTGGTGCGACCCGCTGGACCTGCGCGCGGGCTCGCGGCTCGGCGTCCCCGGCCTCGTGCGGGCGGTGCGCGGCGGGACCGTCAGCGTGGTGAACCCGCTCGGCGCGTCGGTGCTGGAGAGCCCGGCGTTCCTCACGTACCTGCCGCGGCTCGCGCGCGCGGTGCTCGACCAGGACCTCGCGCTGCCGTCCGCCCCGACGTGGTGGTGCGGCGAGGAGCGGTCGCTGCGGCACGTCGTCGCGCACCTGGACCGGCTCGTGCTCAAGCCGACCGTGCAGGGCGCGGACGTCACCACGGTGCTGGGGTGGACGCTGTCGGCCGCGGAGCGGGAGGCGCTCGCGGCGCGCATCCAGGCCGAGCCGTGGCTGTGGGTCGGGCAGACGCCCGTCGGCCCGACCGTCGACCGGCACGACGTCACCGGCGTCGGCTCCGACCGGCCGGACGCCGCCGGCGTCGGCCCCGCCGACCTCGGGCCGCGCGCCGCCGTCCTGCGCACCTACGCGGTGGCGCACGCGGGCACGTACACCGTCATGTCCGGCGGGCTCGCGCGGGTCGCGGACGCGCACGTCGTCTCGTCGGCCCGCGGCGCGTCCGCCAAGGACGTGTGGGTGCTCGCGAGCCAGCCGACGACGCCGCCCGACGTGGCCGTGCGCGAGGACGCCGTCGCCGCAGTGGGCCGCGCCGTGGGTGCCGGTATCTCGCCGCGCACCGCGGAGAACCTCTACTGGATGGGCCGGTACGCCGAGCGCGCGGAGGGCGAGGCGCGCGTGCTCCGCGCCGTCGCCGACCGGTGGGACGACTACCACCGCAGCCCGGGCTCGGCGGGCGGGCGTGCGCTCGCGGTGCTGCTGCAGGCCCTGACTCCTGCGGCGCTGCCCGACGGCGGCGAGACGACGGGCACCGCGGCGCCCGCCCCCGACGACGAGCACATCGGCCCGCGCGTGCCCGTGCTGCGCGACCTGCTGCTCGACCGCGCGACCCCGGGCAGCGTCGCGCGCGCCGTGCACCGCCTCGCCGGCGCGGCGGCGTCGGTCCGCGACCAGCTCTCCACCGACACGTTCGGCCCGCTCGCCCGCGTCGAGCGCGCCCTGCGCGACGAGCGCGGACGGCACCGTCCTCGCCCCGACGGCCCCCTCGGCGCCGCGCCCGCCGAGGACCGCGCGGCGGCCGTCACCGCCGGCCTGCGTCCCACGCTCGACCGCGTCCTGCACGGGCTGCTCGCGCTGTCCGGGGTCGCGGCGGAGGGGCTCACGCGGGACGTCGGCTGGCACCTGCTCGACGCGGGCCGGCGCATCGAGCGCGCGCAGCACCTCGTCGACACGCTCGCCGCCACGCTGGTCGTGCGCCGCTCGGCCGACGTCGAGGACCTGCTGCTGGAGTCCGTCCTGCTGGCCACCGAGTCGGCGATCACGTACCGCCGCCGCCACCAGTCGGCGCCGAGCGTCGCGAGCGTGCTCGACCTGCTCGTGCACGACCGGACGAACCCGCGCTCGCTCGCGTTCCAGCTCGACCGGCTGCTCGCCGACCTCGAGGCGGTGCCGGCGCCGTGGCGGTCCGCCGGGCAGCGCGACCACCTGCTGCACGGCGTCGGCGAGCTCGTCGCGGAGCTCGACACGGTCGCGGTCGGGGCGGTGGTCTCGGAGGACGGCCGGCGCGTGCGGCTCGCCGAGGCGCTCGACTCGATGCTGTGGCGCCTGCGGGCCGCGTCGGACGAGATCCAGCGCGTGCACTTCACGCGCCCCGCCGCGAGCCGTCCCCTCGACGACCTGTGGGGCGCCACCAACGAGCACGACGGCGAGGAGGACGCGTGACGGCCACCGACCCCGGCGCGCCCGCCGGCCGCACGTACGACCTCGTCCACCGCACGACGTACGAGTACCCGCAGCCCGTCACCGACTCCTACGGGCGCACGACCATGACCCCGCGCGACCTGCCCGACCAGCGCCTCGTGACCACGTCCCTGACCGTCGACCCCGAGCCGGCGGACACGCACACGCACGTCGACTGGTTCGGCAGCACGACGACGTGGTTCGGCGTGACGACCCCGCACACGCGGCTCGTCGTGACGTCCCGCTCGACGCTCGAGGTCAGCCGCGTCGCGCCGGCGCGTGCGGACCTGCCGGACGTGCGGTGGCGCTCGGTCGCGCGGGCGGTCACCGCGGGCGACCTCGGCGCCCTGCACACCGACACCACCGGGCTCGTCGCGCTGCGGGAGGCGGTGCTGCCGTCGGCGCACGTGACCTTCGTCGACGAGGTCCGCGCGTGGGCGGCACCGTCCTTCGCCGAGGACCGGCCCCTCGCCGACGTCGTCCTCGAGCTCGTGCACCGCATCCGGTCGGAGATCACGTACCGGTCGGGCTCCACGACCGTGCACACCACGCAGGCGCAGCTGCTCGCGCAGGGCGCCGGCGTCTGCCAGGACTTCGCGCACCTGATGATCGCGGCGCTGCGGCTGCACGGGCTGCCCGCCCGGTACGCGTCCGGGTACATCGAGACGCGCCCGCGGCCCGGCCGGCCGAAGCTGCGCGGCGCCGACGCGTCGCACGCGTGGGTGTCGGTGTGGGTGCCGGGGCACGGCTGGCTCGACGCCGACCCGACCAACGACCAGCTCGTCGACGACCGGTACGTCGTGCTCGGCTGGGGCCGCGACTACCACGACGTGCCGCCGCTGCGCGGGGTCATCTTCACCGAGGGCGGCGGGGCGTCGCCGCGCGTCGAGGTCGACCTGGTGCCGGCGGGGTCGGAGCCGTTCGTCTGAGCCGGTGCGGGTGCGGGCGCGGGTGCACGTGCACCGCCGGCCCGCTCAGCGGACGGCCGCGCGCGTCCGGTCGTCCAGCTCGGCGGCGGTGACGACGAACCCGCCCGCGTCCACGACCGTCCCGCCCGCCGCGCGCCACAGCGTCGCGGTGACGCGCGCGATGCCCGGGATGACGCGCTGCCGCGCGACCAGGTGCACCTGCGACGGGTGCTCGACCTCGAGCTCGGCCGGGTCCGGCGGCCGCCACGTCACGTGGTAGCCCCAGGGGCCGTGCTCGCGCCAGTCGAGCGTCGACAGGACGACGGGCACCTCGTCGGAGCGGGACAGCCGCACCACCACGGCGCCGTCGTACTCGTACGTCGCGGTGAGGGAGAACCCGCCGGGCCCGCCGCCCTGCGCGGGCGTCTCCGTCGGCCCGAGCCGGCTGCCCGACAGCGCGGGGCGCACGAGCGGCACGGCGTCCTGCGCCGCGAGCGGCACCGCCGACCACAGGGTGAGGTCGAGCGCCGACGCCGGGTCCGGGACGACGACCTGGCGGCGGTCCGCCGGCAGGATGCCGCCTCCCGTGCGGCGCGCCGCGGCCGTGGCCCAGCCGGCGACGAGCGCCGGGCTGACCGCGGCCCCCGCGGGCGTGGTCACCGGCAGCCCGTACAGGTCCGCGTCCTGCGCCGGCAGGCCGAGCGCGCGCGCCGACGCCGCGTCCAGCGGGTGCGGCCCCGTGACCTCGACGCCGTCGGCGACCGCCAGGACGCCCTCCGTCGCCACCGGCTCCACGACGACGCCGCGGAACCGTGCCCCCGTCGGCCGCGCCGCCGGTGCCGACCGGGCGGGTTCGCGCGCCCAGCGGGCGTCCGGGAACCACGTGCGCACGAGCGCCAGCGCGTCTGTCCCCGCGGGCAGGGCGAGGACGTGCTGGCCGTCGAGCGCCGACGGGACCGTCGTGGTCATGCGCGGACGGTAGCGACCCCGCGCTACGCGGGTGTTTCCGTCCGGACACGGTTCGGCCGACGCGCCGACGACGCGCCGTGCGCGGCGCCGGACGCGTCCGGCGGACGGTCAGGCGCGGACGTCGTGCAGGTGGTGGACGACGTCGTGCAGGAAGTACTGGCCGAGCGTGCGGACCGTGAACCGCGAGCCGTTGCTGCGCCGGCCGGGCCGCTCCCACGCGTCGTCGGCCACCGCGTCGAACCGGTCCGCCGTCGTCTCCGCCGCCGCCGCGAGCTCGCCGGCGACGACCTGCGGGTCCTGCAGGTCGTACCGGTCCTCGAGCGCCGTGGCGTCCTGGTCCCAGTTGGCGAACAGCGGGTCGTCCTCGTCGAGCATGAGCTGCACGCGGTCGCCGAAGATCCGCATGACGTCGCGCACGTGGGCGCCGTACTCGAGGGTGGACCACGTCGTCGGCGCGGGCCGCTCCTGCGCGTCGTCGCGGTGCAGCGCGGCGACCCAGCGCGGGACGAGGTCGCGCACCGTGCCCCCCACGGCCTCGGGCGGGACGTCGGAGGCCGCGAACCCGCACTCGGGGCAGCGACGCTCGACGACCCACGTCCAGTCCTTGTCGTCCGGGGTGATCGCGGGCGGCTCGGAGGTCTGCGCGGGTGACGGAGGCGTGTCCACGCGCGTCACGGTAGCGCCCGCGCCGGGGGTGCTGTCACGGGCCCGGCGCCGGCTGTGGACGACGGGCGGTGCCGACGGGCGCCGCGGGCGCTCGCGGCGGGCGCGGCACGGGGATCGGCCGGCATGAGCACCGGCGGGCAGGAAGAGGTCGGGCGGCACGCCCCCTCCCGCGCGCCGCCCGACCGGGCACCGGGTGCGCCGAACCCCCTCAGGTCGACGCGGGTGGTGCCGCTGCGCGGAACGGTAGCCAAGCGACCGTTGCACGACCGTTGCACGGCGTATGCCCCCATGTGTACGTTTTCCGGCGCGCGTCGCACGCCGCGCCGGAGGGCGCCGTGGGGGTCGTCGGCGCCCGTGCCGCTCAGCGGAGCGTGCGGTCCAGCTGGGCGAGCCGCGTGTGCGCGCGCAGGTGCGCGGCCGACCCGATCGGCGCGACCTGGGCGAGCGTCTGCCACGCCTCCCAGTCGTCGGCGCCCTCGTCGCTCGCCGTCCAGCGGCCCACGAGGTCGACGTCCCGCGAGGCGAGCACGGCGGCCCGCAGCCACCCGACGAGCGACTCCCGGATGCGCTCGACGCCCGGCGCGGTGGAGCGCGGCAGCAGCGGCCCGGCGTAGGCGGTGAACGCGCCGCGGACGTCCTCGACGGCGAGCGCGTCGCGCACGTGGTCGACGTCGGTGTGCAGCGGCGCGGTGAGCCGGTAGGGGCGCGACTCCGAGAGCAGCGGCCCCACCAGGCGGCGCAGGCGGCTGATCTCGGCGCGCACGGTGACCTCGGAGAGCTCGGCCTCCGACAGCAGCACGGTGAGCTCGTCGCCCGTCAGGCCGCCGGGGTGCTCGGCGAGCAGCAGGAGGATCTCCGCGTGCCGGCACGTGAGCCGGCGGCGCCCCTGCGGGGTGTGCAGCGTGCCGCCGTGCGTGCCGAGCACCTCGAGCCGGGTCGTGGGCGGCTGCGTCGCCGTCGACGCGAGGGTGGCCTCGACCGCGGCGACGGTCGCCTTCACGAGCGCGAGCGCCATCCAGGAGGCCGCCTCGTCGCGCCCGGTGACGTCGAGCACGCCGACCACGCGCCCCGACGGGTCGTGCACGGGCGCGGCCGCGCAGTTCCACGGGTGCACCACGCGTGCCCAGTGCTCCGTGCTCAGCACCTGCAGCGGCCGCCGGGTGGCGAGGGCGGTGCCGAGGGCGTTGGTGCCGGCCGCGTCCTCGCGCCACGCGGCGCCCTCGACGAAGCCGACGCGGTCGAGCGGGCGGCGCAGCGCCGGGTCGCCCTCGACCCACAGCAGCCGGCCCGTCTCGTCGCTGAGCGCCGCGACCCAGCCGGACGCGGGCTCCACGAGCAGGCGCCGCACGACGGGCACGGCGCCCGAGATGGGGTGCGCGGCCCGCAGGCGGTCGAGCTCGGGGTCGGAGAGGTCGACGGGCGGCGTCGGCAGCTCGGGGTCCACGCCGATGCGGCGGCTGCGCTGCCAGGACTCCGCGACGACCGGCCGCACGCCGCCCTCCGGCTCACCGCCCGCGACGAACCGCTCGTGGGCCGCGCGGACGCGCCCGGCCGCGCCCGGCTCGGACCCGCCGGTGGCGGGTTCCGCAGACCGGTCGGCGCCGCCGGAGGGGATCCGGACGTGTCGGCTCATGCGATGACTTCCGTGGTGGCGCGGACCCGACGTCGACCGCCGGGGGGTGAGGGGGTGGCGGACGAGGGGTGACGTCGGGCGGGACGGTGCGGGTGTCGCGCCACGCATCGTACGCGAATGCGACGACAAGGACGTGAGGGACATCACACGTGTTTCTGCAGATCGCCCGGCGTGGCGGCTTTTCCTGACGCGCTGTGCGAGACTGTCAGCATGCCCAAGATCATCGGCGGATCGCTCCACGAGCACCGCGAGCAGACCCGCCTGCGTCTGTTCACCGCCCTGTCCACGCTCATGGCCGAGCGCGGGTTCGACGGCATCACCCTCGCCGACATCGCCGCCGCCGCGGGCGTCGGGCGCACGGCGGTGTACAACCACTTCCCCGACAAGGAGGCGCTCCTGCTCGGGTTCATCACGCACGAGACCGAGCAGTACGCCGCCGGCCTGCAGGCGTCCCTCGACGACATCGACGACCCCGTCGAGCAGCTGCGCGCCTACGTCCGCGCGCAGGCCTCGCTCACCCGGGTCTTCCACGTCGCCCCCGGCCCCGAGCTGCGGTCCGTGCTGTCCCGCGGCGCCCAGGCGCGCGTGCGCGAGCACGTGGGCGTCGTCGAGCAGATCCTGCGCCGCATCCTCGCCGCCGGCATCGCGTCCGGCGCCTTCCCCGCGCAGGACCTCGACACCACGGTGCCCCTCGTCAACGCGTGCCTCTCCGGCCGCAACCTCCCCGACGTCGACGGGCCCGACCGCGAGCGCGCGGTCGGGCAGACCGAGGCGTTCGTCCTGCGCGCGGTCGGTGCCGTCGTGCCGGTGCCGGCCTGAGCGCGGCCCGCGGCGGACGGCCGCACGGGCACGGCACGGGCCGGCCCGGGCGCGGCAGCGCGGGTGGATCCGGGCGCGGCAGCGCGGGTGGATCCGGGCGCGGCAGCGCGGGTGGATCCGGGCGCGGCAGCGCGGGTGGATCCGGGCGCGGCGGCGCTGGTGGTCCTGAGCGCGGCGCTGCGGGACGCCCGGAGCGTGCGGGCACCGGGCGGCCCGACCGCGGCGGGACCGGTCGGCCCGAGCGCGCGAGCGGTCGCCCCGAGCGCGGCGCCGGTCGGCCGCAGCGCGGGACGGGGCGTCCCGAGCGGGTCACGACCACGCGGTCCGTCGCGCGGCGCCCCGACGCCACCGCCGTCGAGCTGACGTTCCTGCCGGGCCTGCGCGACGTCGTCGCGGCCGAGGTGGCGGACCTGCTCCCGGACGCGCGTGACCTGCACGACGTGCCGGGGCGCGACGACGCCGTCGCGGTGCGCCTGCCGGGCCCGCTCGCGCCCGTGGCGCGGCTGCGGACCGCGGTGGCGGCGTGGGTGGTCGTGCACCTCGACGTGCCGCGGCCGGCGTCGATCGCGGGGCCGCAGCACCTGCAGCGCGTCGTCGACGCCGTGTACGCGTCGCTGCGCGTGACCGGCTCGTCGACGTTCCGGTTCGAGGCGGCCGGCAGCGACTCGGCCGCGTTCGCGCGGCTCGCCGACCTGCTGCACGAGGCGACGGGGCTGCGGCACGACGCCGAGCGCGGCGACCTCGTCCTGCGCGTGCGGCGCGGCGTGGCCGGCGCGGCGGCCACGGCCGGGGGCGCGCGCGGCGGGGCCCGCGGGGGCGGCCGCGCGGAGGCGCCGGACCCGGGGTGGGACGTGCTCGTGCGCGTCGGTCCGCGGCCGCTGTCGGCGCGGACGTGGCGCGTCGTCGACTTCCCGGGCGCGGCGAACGCGACGATCGCCGCGGCGATGACGCGCCTCGCGGGCGTGCGCGAGGACGACCGCGTGCTCAACCTCATGTGCGGCTCGGGCACGCTGCTGGTCGAGCGGCTGCTGACGGCCCCGGCGGCCGTCGCGGTGGGCGTCGACCTCGCGCAGCCGGCCCTCGACGCGGCGCGCGCCAACCTCGAGGCGGCCGGCCTGCTCGGGCGGGCGTCGCGCGCGGCGCTCGTCCGTGCCGACGCGACCGACGTGGCCGCGGTGCGGGACGTCGTCGCCGAGCGGCTCGCGGTCGACGACCGGCCGGCCGCGGCGGACCTCGTGCTCGCGGACCCGCCGTGGGGGACGCTGCACGGCTCGCACGCCGCGAGCCCGGCGCTGCACGCCGACCTGCTCCGCGTCGCGCACGCCGTCACGGCGCCGGGTGCGCGGCTCGTCGTCCTCACGCACGAGGTGAAGGTGATGGAACGGGTCGTGCGCGAGGCGGCGGACCTGTGGACGCCCGTCTCGACGACGCGCGTCTTCGCGAAGGGCCACCACCCGCGCGTGCACGTGCTGCGCCGCGTCTGACGCCGGCCGTCGTCCCAACGGCACGTCGTCCAACGGCACGTCACCCCACGGCACGTCGTCCCACGGCACGTCGTCCCACGTCAGGCCCGTCGAACCGCTTACGCGACGAAACGCTTCACGCCTACCGTGCCCGCACGCCGCGGGACGACCCTGGGCGCCGACGCGCCCTCGTCGCCGCGGGCACCGGCAGCGCCGCCGGCCCCTGCGGCTCCCCCACCGCGCGTCCCGACCCGACGGGAGACCCGCATGACCTGGAGAAGCCGCCTGCGCACCCTCGCGCTCGCCGTCCCGCTGGCCGTCGTCGCCACGACCGTCGTCGCCGCCGTGCCGGCCGCGGCGCACGGGTCGGTGACGGACCCGCCGACGCGCAACTACCGCTGCTGGGACGTCTGGGGCTCCCGCTTCCAGGACCCGGCGATGGCCATGCAGGACCCGATGTGCTGGCAGGCGTGGCAGCACGACACCAACGCGATGTGGAACTGGAACGGCCTGTACAACGAGGGCATCGGCGGCCGCCACGAGGAGCTCATCCCCGACGGGCAGCTGTGCTCCGCCGGCCGCACCGGGGACGGCCGCTACGACTCCATGGACACGCCCGGGCCCTGGGTCGCGACGACCGTGCCGTCCCGGTTCACGCTGACCCTCACCGACCAGGCGAAGCACGGCGCCGACTACCTGCGCGTCTACGTGACGAAGGCCGGGTTCGACCCGACCCGGGCGGCCCCCGGCTGGGACGACATGCAGCTGCTCAAGGTCACCGGCCGGTACGCGCCCGCCGGCGAGTACCGCACCGACGTCGACCTGACCGGCCGCTCCGGGCGCGCGATTCTCTACACGATCTGGCAGGCCAGCCACTCCGACCAGCCGTACTACCTGTGCAGCGACATCAGCATCGGCGGCCCGGCCCCGACGCCGACGGTCACCCCGACGCCCACGCCGACGGTCACCCCGACCGCCACCCCGACGCCCACGGTCGTCCCGACGCCGACCGCCACGCCCACGCCCACGCCGACGGTCACGCCGACGGTCGTCCCGACGCCCACGCCGACCGCCGGCACGGGTGCGTGCACGGCCGCGGTCCGCGTGGTCGGCTCGTGGCCGGGCGGCTGGCAGGGCGAGCTCACGGTCACGGCCGGTGCGGCCGGCACGACGGGCTGGCGCGCCACGGTCGCCGGCGCCACGGTGACGCAGGCGTGGAGCGCGTCCGCGTCCGGCGGCACCCTGACCAACGCGTCCTGGAACGGCACGCTCGCCCCGGGCGCCACGACGACGGCGGGCTTCCTCGCCTCCGGCGCACCGGGCACCCCGACGGCCACGTGCGCCGGGGCCTGACGCACGACCCACGGCCGTGAGACCGTCGTCGCGGGGGCATGACGTCCCTGCGACGACGGTCTCACCGGTGGGAGGGGTGCGCGTGGCGGAGGACGAGGGTCCGGGCGGCGTCGTCGTGGTGGGGGCCGGGCCTGCCGGGCTCGTGCTCGGGCTGCTGCTCGCGCGGGCCGGTGTGCGCGTCACCGTGCTCGAGAAGCACGCCGACTTCCTGCGGGACTTCCGCGGCGACACCGTGCACCCGTCGACGCTGGGCATGCTCGACGACCTGGGGCTCGGCGACCGCGTCGCCGCGCTGCCGCACTCGCGCGTCGTCCAGGGCGCCGTCGACACCGCCGCCGGCCAGGTCGTCGTCGCGGACCTCTCGCGCCTGCCCGTGCGGCACCCGTACATCGCGATGATCCCGCAGTGGGACCTGCTCGACCTGCTCGCGGACGCCGCCGCCGCCGAGCCCACGTTCGAGCTGCGCGTCCGGCACGAGGTGACGGACGTGGTCCGCGACGGCGCCGGACGGGTCACCGGCGTCGCGTACCGCGGCCCGGACGGGCCCGGGCGCCTGCACGCGGACCTCGTCGTCGCGTGCGACGGGCGGTGGTCGGCGGTGCGGCGCGCGGTGGGCCTGCCGTCGACGTCCGTGCGCGTGCCGTTCGACGTGTGGTGGGTGCGCGTGCCGACCACGCGCCACGTGGGCGAGTCGCTCGTCGGGCGGGTGCGGCCCGGCCGCGTCGCCGTCCCCATCCCGCGGCAGGGGTACCTGCAGCTGGCGGTGCTCGGGCCCAAGGGCACCGACGCGACGCTGCGGGCGCGCGGCCTCGACGCCTTCCGGGCGGAGGTCGCGGCGCTCGTGCCGGAGGTCGCGGACGACGTGGACGGCATCGCGTCGATGGACGACGTCAAGCACCTCGACGTGCGCGTCGACCGGCTGCGGCGCTGGCACGCGCCCGGCGTGCTGTGCATCGGCGACGCGGCGCACGCGATGTCGCCGGTCGGCGGCGTCGGGATCAACCTGGCGGTGCAGGACGCGGTCGCGACGGCCCGCCTGCTGGCGCCTGCCCTGCGTCGCGGCGCCGTCACCGGGCCCGCGGGCGACCGCCTGCTCGCGCGGGTGCGGCGCCGGCGCCTCATGCCGACCGTCGTGATCCAGTCGGCGCAGCGCGTCGCGCACGCCCGGCTCATCGCGCCGGCGCTCGACGGCCGGGTCGTCGCGCCGCCGCGCGCGCTCGTGCGGCTGCTGCGGCGGTTCCCGGTGCTGACCGCCGTGCCGGCCGCCGCCGTCGGCATCGGCCCCCGGCCGGAGCGCGTGCCCGCGTGGGCGCGGCGGCGCTGAGCCGACCGGCGCCCAAGGAGCCAGTGAGCCGACCGGCGGCAGAGGGCCCATGAGCTGACCGGAGGCCGGTCGGGCGCCGTCCCACCGGCCCCCGTGGCACCGCTCCCGCTGCTGAAACGGTTCGGCCCCTCCCGTCGGACCGGGTCCACCCCGCACGGTGGTGCCGACCCGCGGTGCTCCCGGCCCGGCGGCCGTCGACATCGTTGTCGTACCGCAGGCCCGGGCACCGACCCCTCAGCGGACAGGAGACCCCCGCATGCCCATCCGTGCGCGCGACCGGCTGCGCCGGCTCGCCCTCGCCCTTCCCGTCGCCGTGCTGGCGGCGGGCCTCGGTGCCACGCTCGCCGCGACCCCCGCGGCGGCCCACGGCTCCGTCACCGACCCGCCCAGCCGCAACTACGGCTGCTGGGAGCGGTGGGGCGACGACCACATGAACCCGTCGATGGCCCAGTCGGACCCCATGTGCTGGCAGGCCTGGCAGGCCAACCCGAACACGATGTGGAACTGGAACGGCCTCTTCCGTGAGGGCGTCGGCGGCCGGCACGAGCAGGTCATCCCGAACGGCCAGCTCTGCTCGGGCGGTCGGACGCAGAACGGCCTGTACGCCTCGCTCGACACCCCGGGCGCGTGGGTCATGAAGAGCGTCCCCACCAACTTCACGCTCACGCTGACGGACGGCGCGAGGCACGGTGCCGACTACATGCGCGTGTACGTCTCGAAGGCGGGCTTCGACCCGACCCGTGAGGCGCTCGGCTGGGACGACCTCGACCTGGTCAAGGAGACCGGCCGCTACGGCACCACCGGTCTGTACCAGACGGACGTGAGCCTCGCGGGCCGCTCGGGCCGCGCGGTGCTGTTCACGGTGTGGCAGGCCAGCCACCTCGACCAGCCGTACTACCTGTGCTCCGACATCAACATCGGCGGCACGGCGAACCCGAACCCCAACCCGAACCCGACGACGCCGGCCCCCAACCCGACGACGCCGGCCCCGAACCCGACCACCCCGGCGCCGAACCCGACGACGCCCGCGCCGAACCCCAACCCCACCACCCCGGCGCCGAACCCGACGGGCGCCTGCACGGCGACCGTCTCGGTGACGAACACGTGGGGCGGCGGCTACCAGGCCGACGTGCGGGTGACCGCCGGCACCGGCGGCGTCCGCGGCTGGAAGGTCACCGTCAACGGCGCGACCATCACGCAGGCGTGGAGCTCCACGGCCTCCGGCAACGTCCTGACGAACGCCGGCTGGAACGGCACGCTCGCGGCCAACGCCTCGACGACCGCCGGCTTCATCGGCTCGGGCTCGTCGTCCGGCCTGACGGCGACCTGCTCGGCGGCGTGATCCCCGGCCCCGGTCCGCGTCGTGGACCGGCGGCCTGACCGAACGGCCCCACCGGCGGCACGAGCCGGCAGGGCCACGCACCACCCGGGCCCGGGTGCAGCACCTCTCCGCTGCACCCGGGCCCCGGCACGTCCGCGCCGGGCCCCACCGCCGCCGCGTCGAACGGGCTCTGGTTCGCCGATCCGCCGCCACTTCCGCGAACGAGGACCCGTTCGCCGCCGGCGGGCGGTCAGCCGGTGGGTTGCGTCAGCCGGTAGGTTCCGTCAGCCGGTGGGCTGCAGGAGGTCCAGCAGGACGTCCTTGCGGCCGCGCGCCAGGCGGTCGTAGGCGCCGCCCGCCGCGGTCCGCAGCACGTAGGGCGCGCGGAGCAGGCGGTTGCGCGGGTACCGCGAGCGCGCCTGCTCGTGCCGCAGGTTGTCGACCGCGAGGTCGTACGCCCAGTCCTGCACGTGGGGGCGCAGGGCGTCGAGCCCGTCGACGAGCGCGGCGGCGCGCGCGAGCAGCCGCGCGTTGCGGTCCCCGCCGGGCTCGCGGAGCATCCGCAGCTTCTCGCCCGCGGAGCGGCGCCGGACGCCGCCCGAGACGTTCGTCGGGTGCGTGCGGTAGCGCAGGCCGGGGCGCTCGTCGAGCGCGACGCCGCCGGTCGCGGCCGCGAGCAGCGCGTACCAGGCGTCGGTGCGGAACCCGTGCGGCACCGGCGGCGCCAGGTGGACGAGGTCGCGGCGCAGCGCCGCGGTCGCACCGTGCGCGAGGAACCGCCGCACCAGCACGCGGAACGCCTCGCCCGCGCGGTACTGCGCGAGCTCCTCGGGCGTGACGCCCTCGGTGCGCAGCATGGACGTCGAGACGGTCACGCCGTCCGGGTCGATGATCTCCGCCTCGCAGTGCACCAGCAGCAGCTCGGGCCGCGCGGCGAACAGCTCGACGGCGTGCGCGAACCGGGTGGGCAGGCACACGTCGTCGTGGTCGCACACCACCACGACGTCGCCCGTGCAGGCGGCGTAGGTGCGTGCCATGTTGGCGTCGAGGGGCGTCGGCTCGGACGGGAGGATCGTCCACACGACCGGGAGGCCCGCGGCGCGCGTCCGCTCGACGAACGACCGGACGAGCTCCTGCGACCCGTCCGTCGAGCCCGCGTCGGCGACGACCACCTGGTCGGGCAGGCGGGTCTGGGCGAGGATCGACTCGAGCTGGTCCCCGAGGTAGCGCGCGGCGTTCGTCGAGGTCACGGCAGCCGAGACCGTGAGCGTGTGCGGTGCGGCCATGCCGACGTCCTCCCCCGGGCTCGCACGGACGCCGTCGGGTCGGCGCGCGGCGGCGCCGTCACGGTATCGGACGTCTCGGGACGAACGGGGCGTCGCTGCGGGTGAACCCGCCCGCCAGTCGGCTCAGCCGAGCAGCGACACCGTGCCGACGGCGGCGAGTGCCAGCACCGCCAGTCCGAGGGCGAGCCCTCCGACGACGCCGCCCCAGAACCGCCAGTCGGCGCCTGCGGTGTGCGGCTCCCACGTGTACACCGCGTCGGGGTGAGGCAAGGGCCGGGAGAACCACGCCGCGGCGTGCTCGGTGGAGCAGAACCCGGGATACCAGTGGTTCTCGACCGTCCCGTCGTGCGACTCCACGTCGAGCCCGAGGAACCCCTCGGGCGCCGTCTCGTAGGTGGCCCCGCAGAGGGCGCACTCGTAGGCACCCGACTCGTCCGTCACGCGGCTCAGGATGCAGCACGGCGCGACGTCACACGTGCCCGCTCGCGCCCGCGCGCGGACCGCGGGAACGGCACGTCCGCGGATCGGGTTGACTACGTCCGTGACGACGAGCAGCACCCGACTCCCCCGCGTCCGCGCCTCCGAGCTGGTCGGCCGCGGCTGGCTCAACACCGGCGGCAAGGACGTGACGCTGGCCGACCTGCGCGGCAAGGTCGTCGTCCTCGACTTCTGGACGTTCTGCTGCATCAACTGCCTGCACGTCCTCGACGAGCTGCGCGAGCTCGAGGAGCGGCACCGCGACGTGCTCGTCATCATCGGCGTGCACTCGCCGAAGTTCGTGCACGAGGCGGACCCGGTGGCGATCGCGGCGGCCGTCGAGCGGTACGAGGTGCACCACCCGGTGCTCGACGACCCCGAGCTCGTCACGTGGCAGGCGTACACCGCGCGCGCGTGGCCGACGCTCGTCGTCGTCGACCCCGAGGGGTACGTCGTCGCGCAGATGGCCGGCGAGGGGCACGCGCACGCCGTCGAGGCACTGGTCGACGAGCTCGTCGCCGAGCACGAGGCCAAGGGCACGCTGCACCGCGGCTCCGGCCCGTACGTGCCGCCGCAGCCGCAGCCGTCGACGCTCCGCTTCCCCGCCAAGGCCGTCGAGCTGCCGGGCGGGAACCTGCTCGTGGCGGACGCCGGGCACCACGCGCTCACCGAGCTGGCCGCGGACGGCGAGACGCTCGTGCGCCGCATCGGCTCGGGCGAGCGCGGGCTCGTCGACGGCGGCCCCGACGACGCGCGGTTCAGCGAGCCGAACGGGCTGTGCCTGGTGCCGGACGAGCTGCGCGAGCGGCTCGGGTACGACGTGCTCGTCGCGGACACCGTCAACCACGCGCTGCGCGGGGTGCGGCTCGCGGACGGGCACGTGACGACCGTCGCGGGCACCGGTGAGCAGTACATGGTGAGCGCGGTGGACAACGTCACCGACGGCGGTGCGACCGAGTCGGGCGTCGGCGACGTGTGGCCGGCCCGCGGCATCAAGCTCTCCTCGCCGTGGGACGTCACGTGGTCGGCGCAGGCCGGCACGTTCGTGGTCGCCATGGCCGGCAACCACACGCTGTGGGCCTTCGACGCGGTCGCGGGCACGGTCACGTACCGCGCCGGGACGATGAACGAGGGCCTCCTCGACGGCGCGCCCGCGGACTCGTGGTTCGCGCAGCCGTCGGGCCTGTCCGTCGCGGCGGACGGGCGCATCTGGCTCGCCGACGCCGAGACGTCCGCGCTGCGCTGGGTCGACCCCGCCGACGCGTCGGTGACGACCGTGGCCGGCACCGGCCTGTTCGACTTCGGCCACCGCGACGGCGCCGCCGACCAGGCGCTCTTCCAGCACCCGCTCGGCGTCGCGGCCCTCCCCGACGGCTCCGTGCTCGTCGCCGACACCTACAACGGCGCGCTGCGCCGCTGGACGCCCGGCACCGACGGCGGCCCCGGCGAGGTCACCACGCTCGCGACCGACCTCGCGGAGCCGAGCGGCCTCGTGCTGCCGTCCGGCGACGCGGAGCACGTGCTCGTCGTGGAGTCCGCCGCGCACCGCCTCACGCGCGTGCCGCTGCCCGCCGACGCCGTGGGCACGCACGTCGACGGCGGCGCGCACCGCACGCAGCGGCCCGTCACCGAGATCGCCGGCGGCGAGGTGTCCCTCGAGGTCGTGTTCACGCCCGCGCCCGGGCAGAAGCTCGACCTGCGCTGGGGCCCGTCGACGTCGCTGCGCGTCTCGTCCACGCCGCCGGGGCTGCTCCTCGACGGCGCCGGCGACGACGTCGAGCTGACCCGCACGCTGCGCCTCGACCCGGCCGTCGGCGAGGGCGTCCTGCACGTCACGGCGCGCGCCGCGAGCTGCGACGACGACCCGGCGGTCGAGCACCCGGCGTGCCACCTCGCCGCGCAGGACTGGGGCGTGCCGGTGCGCGTCGTCGACGGCGCCCCCGCCGTGCTGACGCTGCCGCTGCTGGGCTGAGGCGCGCGCCGGGCGTCAGTGCGTCGCGTCGCCGACCGCGATGGCGAGGAGCACCGACAGCGCCGTGCGCACCTGCGGGCCCGTCGACGCGGCGCTCGACGCGGCGATCTCGACGACCCACTCGCCGCGCTCCACCGTGAGCGACGTCGTGTCGCCCGCGTCGGCGGGGCTGCCGCCGCGCGCGATCGTCGCCGGCGCCCCGTCGCCCGTGCGCCGCAGCACCGCCCACTCGTCGCCGCCGAGCGTCTCGGTGACCGCCCCCGCGAACGCGAGCAGGCGCGGCACGACGCCCGGCTGCGCGGCGCCGATCGCGACCGCACCCGTCGCGACGAGCTTCTCGACGGCCACCGTCGGGTCGGCCACCGCGGGCAGCGTCCGCGCGCGGGCGCGCTGACGGCGGCGTTTCGCCTGGTACTGCGCCTGGTCGGCGCGCCGGAACAGGTGCCGCGCCCCGACCGCGCCCATCACGGACGTCGACGCGACGCCGTACGAGATCGCGGCGCCGTGCGGCAGCGGGAACTTCGCGACGGTCGACGCCATCGTCTCGGTGACGACGGAGCGCGGCTGCCCCACCGTGACGAGGCAGAACTCGTCGCCGCCGATGCGCGCGGCGGTGGTGCCCGGCAGCGCGTCCGACGCGCGGCGCAGCACGTCCGCGACGGCGCGCAGCAGGTCGTCGCCGGCGTCGTGCCCGAGCTCGTCGTTGACGCGCTTGAGCCCGTCGACGTCGCACATGACGATGCAGGTCTCCCGCCCGGACGCGAGCGCGGCGTCGGCGGCCTGGTCGGCCACCCGCCGGTTCGCGAGCCCGGTCAGCGGGTCGTCGGCGATCATGTGCCGCACCTGCTGCTCGAGGTCGACGCGGGCGATCGCACCGGCCGCGAGCGCGGCGAGCACCTCGGCCGTCGCGACGTCGTCGACGTCGAAGCGCGGCGCCTCGACCGCGCGCACGACCGTCACCTGCCCCCACACGGAGTCGTTGACGACGATCGGCGAGCTGAGCGCGGAGCCGGCACCCAGCTCGCGCAGCGTCTCGACCTCGACGCGGTCGCCGGCGGTCTCGTCGCCGGGCAGGACGGAGCGGCCGCGCTCGTCGAACGCGTGCGCGACCCAGCTCGCCCGGTCCCGGATCAGCCCGCGCAGCGCCGGACGCTCGTCCGCCCGGTACGTCGTGGCCAGCAGCGCCACGGCGCGGGGGTCGTCCGTCGGCGGCTCCATGCGCAGCACCCGGCACGTGTCCTGGGAGATGCGGCACAGGACGGCCGAGTCCGCGGCGAGCACGTCGACGGCCGTCTGCGCCGCCGCCTCGAGCACGCCGTCGACGTCGCGGCACGCGTCGAACCGGTGCGCGGCCACCGCGAGACCGCGCACGCCACCGAGGTCCGCAGCCGAGAGCGTGCCCCGGTGCGCACCCTTGGCAGCCGTGCCCCGACGCGTCACGGGGACATCATCGACCCTCGGTGGTCCGACCGCCGAGACCGACCCGTGAGAGGTCGGTGAGATCACCCACGTGCGCGCCCGTCCGGACGCCGGTGCAGCGGGAAACGTTTCGGGGCCTTGTCCGCGACCCGTGCGCTCACGAGCCTGTCGGCACACCGTCTCCCCCGTCCGGAGCCGCGCACCCACCCGACGAACCCCCACCGCGGCGACGCCGCCGCCCGTGCGAGAGGGACCCCCCGCATGACCCGACACCGCCTCCTCCGACGAGCCCTCGCGGGGCTCGCCGCCACGACCGTCCTGGCGGGCGCGCTCGTCGCCCTGCCCACCGCCGCGCAGGCCCACGGCGGGCTCACGTACCCCGCCACCCGCACGTACCAGTGCTACGTCGACGGCCTCGCCGGCGGTCAGGCCGCGGGCCAGGCGGGCAACATGCTGCCGACGAACCCGGCCTGCAAGGACGCCATCGCGTCGAGCACGTACGGGTTCTACAACTGGTTCGGCAACCTGCTCGGCACCATCGACGGGCGCCACGAGACCATCGCCGACGGCAAGCTCTGCGGCCCGGACGCGCGCTTCGACGCGTTCAACCGGCCCAGCGCGTCGTGGCCGACGACCCGCGTGCAGGCCGGTCAGCGCATCACCTTCCAGTACGCGGCGACGGTGCCGCACCCCGGCTGGTGGACGCAGTACATCACCAAGGACGGGTGGAACCAGGGCGAGCCGATCGGCTGGGACGACCTCGAGCCCGTGCCGTTCGACCGCGTGCTGAACCCGCCGCTGCGCAACGGCGGCCCGCAGGGCCCGGAGTACGCGTGGGACGCGACGCTGCCGAACAAGTCCGGCAAGCACGTGATCTTCTCGATCTGGGAGCGCACCGACAGCCCCGAGTCGTTCTACAACTGCTCGGACGTCGACTTCGGCGGGGGCGGCTCGACGCCGGTGCCCACGCCGACGCCCACCCCCACGCGCACCCCGACGCCGACGCCCACGCCGTCCGTGACACCCACGCCGACGGTCACGCCGACCCCGACCGCGAGCCCGACGCCCACGCCGACCCCGTCCGTGCCCGCCGACGCGGTGTGCGAGGTCGAGATCGACACGACGAGCGCCTGGAACGGCGGCTTCCAGGGCAACGTCACCGTCTTCAACGCGACCATGCAGCCGGTCAGCGGGTGGGAGCTGAGGTGGCGCTTCACCAACGGCGAGAAGGTGACGCAGGCGTGGAGCTCGACGACCACGCAGTCCGGTGACACGGTGACGGCGAAGAACGTCGCGTGGAACGGCACGATCGCGCACCACAACGCCGTGTCGTTCGGCTTCATCGGGTCCGGCACGCCGAAGGACGCGACGGACGTGACGCTCAACGGCTCGCCCTGCATCGTGCGCTGACCTCGCACGACGCACCGACGCCCGGTGCCCCGCCAGGGGCGCCGGGCGTCGTCGCGTCCGGCGGCCGCGTGCGGGAGCGGGCTCAGGCGCTCACTGGGCGTGGATCGGGCCGCCCGGGCTGACGCGCACGTGGACGCCGTGCACGACGCGCGGGACGTCGGCTGCGCGGGCCGTCACCTCGTCGCCGCGGACGCGCACCAGCAGGCCGTAGCCGTCGGCCTCGGGCGCGATGCCCACGGCCGTGACGTCCTGCCGGCCCGCCAGCGTCGCCTTGAGCTCCGCCTTCGCGCGGCGTGCCTCATCGAGATCGGCCACGTCTCCACCTCCCGGTCCCCGGTGGTGGCCCGCGGCGCCCGCGTCAGGCGAGCAGCGTCGCGTCCAGCGCACCGAGGACGGCGTCGATCGGGTTGACGTACGTCAACCCGCGACCATTGTCACCCCCGGTCTCCGACCCGGCAAAGAGCAGACCGAGCGCGACCCCGTCCTCGCGGTACACGAGCGACCCGGAGTCGCCCCCGCGCGAGAACGGGCCGGGCCCGGTGCTCTCCACCTCGATCTGGTCGTCGAACGCGAGGTCGCCGAGCTCGTCCCCGTAGCCGACCACGACGTCGTCGAGCTCGATCGCGGTGACGCGACCGGTCGTGACGGCGGTGGTCCGCCCGCTCTTGCCGACGCGCTCGCCGCCGAGCGCGCGCGCCGTCGTCGTGACCCGGCCGACCGGGTACGTCGGGTCGACGTCGGGCTCGTCGAGCAGCGCGACGGCGGCGTCGACGTACGCCGTCCGTCCCGGCGCGAGCGGCACCGTGGCCGCCAGCGTGCCGACGCGGTCCCGCGCCGTACCGCCGTCCGCCGGGCCGGGCTGGACGACCACGTCACCCTCCCGCGCGGCGGGCGAGCCGGCGAGCACGTGGTAGTTCGACAGCGCGTGCACGCGCCCGCCGACCAGCACGAACGCGCCGAGCGTGCCGGCGGTGACGTCGACGTGCGCGATCGAGACGCCGGGGCGCAGCGGCCGCACGCGGCCCGTCTCGCCCATCGCCTGCGCGGTGATGACGGGCGGGCGCGGACGCACCGGCCGGTCCACGACGAGCGGCCGGATCCGTCCCGTCCGCCGCACGTCGACGGCCGGGCCGACCTCGTCCGCGACGCGACGCGCGAGCGACCGCACGCCCGGCAGCCCGAGGCGGTACCGCACGGCGACGCCGTACCCGCCGTCCGCCCCCACGGCCACGCCGATCGCCAGCGGCGCCCCCACGGGCCCGCTCGTCGACGCGCGCACCGTCCGCTCCGCGAGCTCGCGGGCGTACGTGGTCGCGTGCTCCTTGGCCTTGCGCGCGTCGTCGTGGTCCAGCTGCATGCGTGCCCCCTGCGTCGTGCCCGTCGTCGCCACCCCCTGCGGGTGCCGCACCGACCGTGCGTGTCGTCCCGTCCGGTCCGTCCCGTCCGGTGGTCAGTGTGGCCGCGACCACCGACAGCCGCCCGCCGGGGGCGGCGGCGTCCCGGCAGCCGGACCTCGGCCCTCGGGCGGCGCGCGCGACGGCCCGACGACGCCCCGACGTACGACGGCGCCGGTCGGGGACCGGTCGTCGCGC
>NZ_JBHUZW010000038.1:0-32245 GCF_042667215.1 Cellulomonas sp. NPDC057328
GCACCGTGGCGCTCACCACGGTGCCCGGCCGTCGGGCGGTCCTGCGACGTCAGAGCGTCGCGGCGGACTCCTGCGTCGGGATGACGCGCGTGCGGACGAGCTCGCGGTACCAGCGGCCCGAGTCCTTCACCGTGCGCACCTGCGTGTCGTAGTCGACGTGCACGATGCCGAAGCGGCGGTCGTAGCCGTACGCCCACTCGAAGTTGTCGAACAGCGACCAGACGAAGTAGCCGCCGACCTCGACGCCCTTGTCCATGGCCTCGCCGACCGCGTCGATGTGGTCGTGCAGGTACGCGACGCGGTCCGCGTCGTGCACGCGCCCGTCCTCGGTCACCGTGTCGTAGAACGCGGCGCCGTTCTCCGTGATCGCGAGCGGCAGGCCCGGGAAGCGCTCGTGCAGCTCGAGGAGCAGGTCCACGAGCCCCTGCGGCTCGATGTTCCAGCCCATCGCGGTGTGCGGGCCGGGCTGCGGGAGCCACTCGACGCGGTCCGCGCCGACCCACGGGCTGACGGGCGACGAGCGGTGCCCGTCGGGGCCGGGCTTGCCGTCGCCGACCGGCGGGGTGCCCCGCTGGACGCGGCCCGTCGAGTAGTAGTTGACGCCGAGCACCGAGATGGGCTGGCGGATGATCTCGAGGTCGCCGTCCTGCACGAACGACCAGTCGGTGATCGACGCGGTGTCGGCGAACACCCGCTCGGGGTACGCGCCCTGGAGCATCGGGCCGACGAAGACCTCGTTGGCGATCGTGTCGATCTGCTGCTTGGCGTCGACGTCCTCGGGGTCGTCCGAGGCCGCGCGGGTGACGTGCAGGTTGAGCGTGACGGAGACCGGGGTCTCGGCGCCGAGCTCCTCGCGGATCGCGCGGGCGGCGAGACCGTGCGCGAGGTTGAGGTGGTGCACCGCGGCGAGCGCGGCGGCGGCGTCCTGGACGCCCGGCGCGT
Source organism: Cellulomonas sp. NPDC057328 (assembly GCF_042667215.1). Lineage (NCBI taxonomy): Bacteria > Bacillati > Actinomycetota > Actinomycetes > Micrococcales > Cellulomonadaceae > Cellulomonas > Cellulomonas sp. NPDC057328. The sequence goes on from NZ_JBHUZW010000038.1 coordinate 943, forward strand.
GCACGCCGGAGCCGTAGCCGAGGAACGAGGAGCACCACGGCTCGTTGAGCGTGGTCCACAGGTGCACCCGGTCGCCGAGTGCACGCGCGACGACCCGCGCGTACTCCTCGAACGCGTACGCGGTGGCGCGGTTGGTCCAGCCGCCCTCGTCCTCCAGGGCCTGCGGCAGGTCCCAGTGGTAGAGCGTCACGACGGGCTTGATGCCGGCGCCGACCAGGCGGTCGACGAGCTCGGAGTAGAACGCGAGGCCCTCGGCGTTCGCCTCGCCCGTGCCGGTCGGCTGGATGCGGGGCCACGCGATCGAGAAGCGGTACGCCTCGAGGCCGAGGTCGGCCATGATCGCGACGTCCTGCTCGAGCCGGTGGTAGTGGTCGACGGCGACGTCACCGGTGTCGCCGTTGAGCACCTTGCCCGGCGTGCGGGAGAAGGTGTCCCAGATCGACGGGCCGCGCCCGCCCTCGTGCGCCGCACCCTCGACCTGGTACGACGCGGTGGCGGAGCCCCAGAGGAAGTCGGCGGGGAACGGACGGCCGGACGGCCGGGTGGTGCTGATCATGGCTGGCCCTTCGAGCTCGGTGCCGGGGCGGACCCCGGCGCGTCGCGGCCTCGGTGCCGCGCGGGTCGAATCGATACGATACACGCCGTGGGATCGCTCTCGCACGTGCCGGCACGCGCGTCCGGAGCGCGTCCGGGACGAGCCTCCCACGTCGGCGCGGGCGCGGGCCCGCGGACGGCGTGCACCGCCCGCGGACCCGCCCGCGCGCACCGGGTCAGAGCGAGAGCTCGACCGCGTCCTCTCCCGCGGCCGCGTCCACGCGCGCACCGGCGTGCGCCTGCACCGCCCAGGGATCCGTGGTCCCGGACGCCTCGACACGCACCCGGTCGCCCCGGCGCGTGACGGTGAAGACGGCGCCGGGCGTGCCGCCCGGGCCGGGGACGTGCGTCGTCGAGCGGTGCCCGTCGGGCAGGTCGAACAGGTGCAGCGTCACGCCGTCCGCGAAGTCGTAGTCGGGGCGGTCCGTCCGCGCCCCGACCGGCAGCACCGTGCCCGGCCGCACGTACAGCGGCAGCGAGGCGAAGCCGTGCCGCTCGCGCACCCACCGCGGGCCGGTCACGTGCTCGCCCGTGAGCAGCGACGTCCACGTGCCCTCCGGCACGTACACGTCCACGTCGCCCTCGGCGTCGAAGACCGGCGCGACCAGCAGGGACGACCCCAGCATGTACTGCGTGTCGACGCCCGCCGCGCCGCGGTCGTCCGGGAACTCCAGCACCATCGGCCGCATGACGGGCACGCCGTCGGTGTGCGCCTCCAGGCCCGCCTGCGCGAGGTAGGGCATGAGCGACAGCTTGAGCCGCGTGAAGGTGCGCGTGACGTCGACGGCCTCCTCGTCGAACGCCCACGGCACGCGGTAGGAGTCCGAGCCGTGCAGCCGGCTGTGCGACGACAGCAGGCCGAAGGGCAGCCAGCGCTTGAACACGGCCGGGTCGGGCGTGCCCTCGAACCCGCCGATGTCGTGGCTCCAGAACCCGAAGCCGGACATCGCGAGCGACAGGCCGCCGCGCAGCGACTCCGCCATCGACACGAACGTCGACTCGCAGTCGCCGCCCCAGTGCACCGGGAACTGCTGCCCGCCCGCGGTCGCCGACCGCGCGAACAGCACCGCCTCGCCCTCGCCGCGCTCCGCGACGAGCAGGTCGAACACGGCCGCGTTGTACAGGTGCGTGTAGTAGTTGTGCATCCGCTGCGGGTCCGAGCCGTCGTGCCAGACGACGTCCGTGGGGATCCGCTCGCCGAAGTCGGTCTTGAAGCAGTCGACGCCCTGGTCGAGCAGGGTCCGCAGCTTGTCCTGGTACCACGCGACGGCGTCGGGGTTCGTGAAGTCGACGAGCGCCATGCCGGCCTGCCACATGTTCCACTGCCAGACCGAGCCGTCCGGGTTCTTCACCAGGTAGCCGCGGGCCTTGCCCTCCGCGAACAGCACCGACCGCTGCGCGATGTACGGGTTGATCCACACGCAGATGCGCAGGCCCTTGTCCTTGAGCCGGCGCAGCATGCCCTCCGGGTCGGGGAACGTCGCCGGGTCCCACGTGAAGTCGCTCCAGTGGAACTGCCGCATCCAGAAGCAGTCGAAGTGGAACACCGACAGCGGCAGGTCGCGCTCGGCCATGCCGTCGACGAAGTGCGTGACGGTCGCCTCGTCGTAGCTCGTCGTGAACGACGTCGACAGCCACAGCCCGTACGACCAGTCGGGCACGCGCGCCGGCCGGCCCGTCAGGGCGGTGTAGCGGCGCAGGACGTCCTTGGGCGTCGGCCCCGCGACGACGTAGTACGTCAGCGACTGCCCCTCGACCGAGAACTGCGCGCGCGAGACGACCTCCGTGCCGATCTCGAACGACACGCGCTCCGGCTGGTCGACGAAGACGCCGTACCCCGCGTCGCTCACGTAGAACGGCACGTTCTTGTAGGCCTGGTCGCTCGCGGTGCCGCCGTCGGCGTTCCAGATGTCCACCGTCTGGCCGTTCTTCACGAGCGACCCGAACCGCTCCCCCAGGCCGTACAGGTGCTCGCCGACGCCCAGCGAGAGCTGCTCGCGCACGAAGTGCCGCCCCTCGGCGTCCGTGAGGACGCCGACGCTGCGCGCGAGGGACGACGTGAGCGTGCGCCCGTCGGCCACGAACTCGACGTGCCAGTCGCCCTCGGTCGCCACGCGCGCCTCGAGGCCGCCGGACCGGAACGTCGCCAGCGGCGCGCCCGTGAGCTGCGGCGTCGCGATCTTGACGTCGCCGACCTCGCGGCGCAGCGCGAACGACGGGCCGCGGTCCAGGCCGCCCTGGAAGTGCTCGATCGTCACGCCGACGACGCCGTCCATGGGGCTGTGGAACGTCACCGTGACGAGCGGGCGGTTGAGGGTGTCGCCGCGCGAGGCGATCGGTGCCGTCGACGCGTACACCGTGAGCGTGTCGTCGCCGGCGACGACGTCGTCGACGTGGCGCGGGCGCAGCTCGGTGACCCCGGGGAGCAGCTGCCAGTAACCGTCGGTGAACTTCATGGGGTCCTCTCGATCAGAGCCAGGGCGCCGTGCGGGGCCAGGGGCACCCGTCCGGCGAGGTCCGTGCCGGTCAGCAGGTCGTGCCAGGCGCCGTCGAGCGCCACGGTGCGCTCGGCGTCGGCCGCGTTGAGGCAGAAGGTGACGTCGCCGCGGCGCACGAGCTCGACGTCGTCGTCGCCGGCGACCCCGTGGGGGCCGGCCACGCCGGCCGCCGCGACGCACGCGGCCACGACGGCGGCGACGACGTCCGCCGGGGGCGTCGAGGCGACGTACCACCCCTCGCCGCCGCCCGGGTGGCGACGGCGCACGACCGTCGCGCAGCCGTCGAGGTCGCCGCCGACGACGGTGGCGACCGCCTCGCCGTCGTCGACGCGCACGCGCTCCGCCCAGTCGTGCACGACGTGCGCGCCGAGCAGGTCCGACGCGACGACCACCCCGGCGTCCGCCAGCGGCACGTACTCCTCGCCCGAGCCGCCGACGAGGTCGGCGAACGGCACGGGGAACCGCCCGGTCCGCACGTGCCCGTCCCGGTCCGCCACGCCGGAGAACGGGCCGAGGAGCAGGATGCCGCCGCGCTCGACGACCGCCCGCAGCCCCGCGACGTGGTCGTCCTCGACGAGGTACAGCTGCGGCGCGACGACGAGGTCGTAGCCCGACAGGTCCGCGCCGGGCGGCACGACGTCCACCGCGACGCCCGCCCGCCACAGCGGCGCGTAGTACGCCAGCAGCTGAGGCAGCACGCGCAGCCGGTCCGACGGCTGCGCGGGCTCCTCGGCCGCCCACCAGCTCGGCCAGTCGAAGACGAGCGCGGTCCGCGCGGCGACGCGCGTGCCGACGACCCGGCGGAGCCGGCCGAGCTCGGCGCCGTGCGCCACGACGGCCCGGTGCAGCGCCGTGTCGGGCCCCGCGTGCGGGACGAGCCCCGAGTGGAACCGCTCGGCGCCGAACACCGACGCCCGCCACTGGAAGAAGCACGAGCCGTCGGCGCCGCGGGCGACCGCGCGCAGCGAGTCGAGCCGCATCTGCGCGGTCGTCTTCGGGACGTTGTGCGCGCGCCAGTTGACGGCGCCCGCGGCCTGCTCCATGACCATCCACGGCCCGCCGCCGGCCAGCCCGCGCGCGAGGTCGTGCGTGAGCGCGAGCCGGACGGGCGACGCGGCGTCGGCCGGGTCGCCGTACACGTCGTCGGCCACGACGTCGACCTCCGGCGCCCAGCGCCAGTAGTCGGTGGGGCCGTGGAAGCCCATGAGGTTGGTGGTCACGGGCGTGCCCGGGCTCGCCGCGCGGAGCAGGTCGCGCTGCTCGCGGTACAGGTCGAGCAGCAGGTCGGACGCGAAGCGGCGGTGGTCGAGGACCTGCGTCGGGTTGACGAGGTACGGCGCGGCGCGCGGCGGCACGACCTGCGACCACTCGTCGTACCGCTGGCTCCAGAACGTCGTGCCCCACGCCCGGTTGAGCTCGTCGAGGCCGCCGTAGCGCGACCGCAGCCAGCCGCGGAACGCCTGCGCGCAGTGCTCGCAGAAGCACACCTGGCCGTACTCGTTGCCGACGTGCCACATGCGCACGGCCGGGTGGTCGGCGTACCGGTCGGCGAGCACCCGGGCGACCTGGAGGGCGCGCTCGCGGTACTGCGGCGAGGACGGGCAGAAGTGGTTGCGCGAGCCGTGCGACAGGCGCACGCCCTCGGCCGTGACGGGCCGCGTGCCCGGCCACAGCGCGCCGAGCCACGCGGGCGGCGACGCCGTGGGTGTGGCGAGGTCGACGAGGACGTCGTGCTCGTGCGCGAGGTCGAGGACGCGGTCGAGCCAGTCGAGCTCGTACCGGCCCGGCCGCGGCTCGAGCTGCGCCCACGAGAACACGCCCACGGTCACCAGGTTGACCCCGGCGGCGCGCATGAGCGCGACGTCCTCGCGCCAGACGTCGGGGTGCCACTGCTCGGGGTTCCAGTCGGCGCCGTACAGCAGGCCGCGCCGGGCGGTGAGCGCGTCGAGGCCCGGTCGCGCGGGCGCCGGCGCGGGGCTCGGCGGCGCGGGGCGCGGGTCCGTGGCGGTCACGCGGCACCTTCGACCGACGTGGCGCCGATTGGGCCGTCGAAGCGATTCGACGTCATGGTCCCCGTCGTAGGCGTGGTCGCCGATGCCACTCCCCTCTTTTCCTGCGCGGATACACCCGACGCACAGGCGAAGCGCTTGCGGCGCATCTCGGTCGGCGCGACCTCCCCCGCCCCGCCGCGGCCTCCCGCTAGGGTGAACGCCATCACGAGGCGCGGGCGTGCGCCCCCGGGCGCGCAGCGCGTGACGAACGGAGCAGCGTGGCGACGACCATCGACGACGTGGCGCGCGCGGCGGGGGTCTCCACCTCCACCGTGTCGTACGTCCTGTCCGGCAAGCGACCCATCTCGGCGCCCACGCGCCAGCGCGTGGAGCGCGCGATCCGCGACCTCGGGTACCGGCCGCACGCCGGCGCCCGCGCGCTCGCGTCGAGCCGCACCAACGTGCTGGCCCTCATGGCGCCCCTGCGCGTCGACGTCAACGTCTCGGTCATCATGCAGTTCGTCACCGGCGTGGTGACGGCCGCGCGCGCGTACGACCACGACGTCCTCCTCCTCACCGCCGACGAGGTCGCCGGCATGGAGCGCGTCGCCTCCGGGTCGATGGTCGACGCGCTGGTCATGATGGACATCGAGGCGGACGACCCCCGCGTGCCCGTGCTGGTCGGACTCCGGCAGCCCGCGGTGCTCATCGGCCTGCCGCGCGATCCCGAGGGGCTGTCCTGCGTGGACCTCGACTTCGAGGCCGCCGGCCGCCTGGCGGTGCGCCACCTCGCGCGCCGCGGGCACCGCCGCGTCGCGCTCCTCGGCTCGCCGCGCGCCGTGCTCGAGCGGCACACGTCCTACGCGGACCGCATGCTGCGAGGGTTCACGCAGGAGGTGGCCGACGCCGGCCTCGAGGGCGTCACCGAGCCGTGCGAGTCGTCGATGGCCGGGGCCGTCGAGGCCGTCGACCGCGTGCTCGAGCGCCTGCCCGACGTCACGGGGCTCGTCGTGCACAACGAGGTCGCGCTCCCCTGGGTCGTCGCCACGCTCCGGGACCGCGGCCGGCACGTGCCGGACGACGTGTCCGTCGTCGCCGTCTGCCCGCCCGACGTCGCGACGAACCAGCCCCTGCCGCTGACGAGCGTCGACATCCCGGCGCACACCATCGGCAAGGTCGCGGTCGAGATGGCGATGGCCCGGGTCGAGGCGGACGAGCCGGCGGAGACCCGCCTGCTCGCGCCCGTGCTCGTCGAGCGCGCGAGCACCGCCACCGTCGTCGGCTGACCGCCCGTCGTCGGCCGACCGCCGCACCGCCGCCCCGCGGCGCCCTCCGCCGTCGTGCACGCCGTCAGCCCTTGATCGCGCCCGTGATGACGCCCTTGGTGAAGTGGCGCTGCACGAACGGGTAGACGAGCAGGATCGGGACGATCGCGAGCACGACCACCGCCATCTGCACGGGCAGGCCGGTCACCTGCCCCGACGCGACGTCGACCTGGCCGACGCCGCTGCCCGGCAGCGTGACGCCCTGCAGCACGTACGAGCGCAGCACCAGCTGCAGCGGCCACTTCGCGTTGTCGTTGATGTAGAGGATCGCGTTGAAGAACGCGTTCCAGTACCCGACGCCGTAGAACAGCGCGACGACCGCCGTGACGGCCTTCGACATCGGCAGCACGATGCGCCCGAGGATGCGCCAGTCACCCGCGCCGTCGATGCGCGCGGCGTCGAGGATGCCCTGGTCGATCCCCATGAAGAAGTTGCGCAGGATCAGCACGTTGAAGGCCGACACCGCACCCGGGAGGATCAGCGCCCAGTACGAGTCGATGAGCCCGAGCGAGCTCACCAGCAGGTACGTCGGGATCATCCCCGCGCCGAAGAACATCGTGACGAGGAAGACGAAGAGGATCGGCCGGTGCCACAGCGACGACGGCCGCGAGAGGCCGAACGCCGCGAGCACCGACACGACGGTCGAGATCACGGTGCCCACCGCGGTGACGCCCGTGCTCACCAGCGCCGCCCGGGTGACGATGCCGCCCGAGAGGATCTGGGAGTAGGCGCCGAGGGTCAGCTCCCCCGGCACGACGACCAGCCCGCCCGCGCGGATCGTCTCCGCCTGCGTCGACAGGCTCGTGATGATGACGGTCCACAGCGGGAAGACGATCGCCAGCACGACCACCGCCAGCACGACCACCTTGGCGGTCTGGCCCGCGACGCTCGGCGGCTCCTCCCACGCCGCACGGTGCTTCGAGCGGCGCCGGCGCGGGGTGCGCCCGGGCGCCAGGTCGGTGGGCACCGCCACCACCGCGGTGTCGATGCGGGGACCCGCCTGTCCGGTCTGCTCGCTCATGACTTCCGGTACACCCCGCTCTCGCCGAACACGTGGGCCAGCTTGTTGGCGCCGAGCACCAGCAGGAGGCTGACCACACCCTTGACCAGGCCCGCGGCGGCCGCGAAGCTCCAGTCCCCGTAGATGACGCCCTGGTAGTAGACGTAGGTGTCGATGACCTCGGCGACGTCCGCGCCGACGGCCCCGCGCTGCAGGATCAGCTGCTCGAAGCCGACGGTCAGCGCGTCGCCGAGCCGCAGGATGAGCAGCAGGATGATGACGGGCCGCAGCGCCGGGAGCGTCACGTGCCACATGCGGCGCCAGCGGTTCGCGCCGTCGACGGCCGCCGCCTCGTACTGCTCGGTCGGCACGGTCGAGAGCGCGGCGAGGAAGATGATGATCCCCCAGCCCGCGTCCTTCCACACCGACTGCATGGTCAGCAGCACGAGGAACGTGTCGGGGTTCGTCATCAGGTCGAACCCGGAGCCGAGCCCCGCGTCGCGCAGCGTCTGGTTGACGAGGCCCGCGCCGCCGAAGATCTGCTGGAAGACCGTCACGACCAGCACCCACGAGAAGAAGTGCGGCAGGTAGACGATCGCCTGGATCGACGTGCGGACGCGCGGCGTCACGATGCTGTTGAGCAGCAGCGCCAGCGCGATCGGCACGGGGAAGAAGAACAGGAGCTGGAACGCCGTGATGACGAGCGTGTTCTGCACCGCGTCGAGGAACAACGGGTTCGAGAAGACGCGCACGAAGTTGGTCCAGCCGACGAACGGGCTGCCGAGGAACCCCGTGTACGGCGAGTAGCTCTGCCACGCGATGACGTTGCCCAGCATGGGCACGTAGGCGAACACCGCGAGCAGCACGGCGGCGGGCGCCACCATGAGCAGCAGGGCGCCGTCGCGGCGCAGCCGCGTGCGGAACGGGAGCTTGCGGACGGGCGGGCGGCCCCGCCGCGAGGGGACGGGCGCGCCCGCCCCCTCGGCGACGGGGTCCGGCGCGGGCACCTGGTCGCGCCCGCGGTTGCGCAGGGTCTGGCCGAGGCTCGTCACTGCGCGTCCAGGATCTCCTGGTAGAAGGAGCGCAGCTCCTCGCCACCGGACGCGCGCCACGTCTCGATCGCCGCGTCCAGGTCCTTCATGGACTTGCGGCCGCGCGAGATGTCGAGCTCCAGGTCCACGAAGGGCTGCCCGATCGACGCGTACTGCGCCGGCTCGACGATCTGCTGCGCGTAGAACAGCGGCTCGGTCAGGTACTCGGCGGCCTGCTGCTGCCACTCCGACGACGCCTTCACGAAGCCGGGGTACTGCACGCGCGTGTTGGCGAGCGGCGGGCTCACGAGGAACACGTAGGTCGGCTGCAGCTCGGTGGCCGCGAGCGGCGTCGGGACGGGCAGGCCGTCGGCGCCGCGCGTGTAGTGCACGCCCTCGACGCCGTTGTTCACGACGTCGAACTCGGTCGTGCCGAACGGCGCGGCCAGGACGTCCGCGAGCGACAGCAGCTCGCGGATCCGGTCCTCGTCGTCGGACTTCTTCAGGAACGAGAAGATGTTCGCCGGCTGGCCCTTCCACAGCACCGGCGTGCCGCCGTCCGCGGCGAACGGCGCGAACGGCTGCTGCCAGTACGACGGGTTGCTGCCGAGGTTGTCGCGCAGCGCCTCGTGCCAGCTGCCCATGCCGTCGTTCATGATGAGCGACTCGCCGGCCTGGAAGCGCGTCTTGGCCTCGGCCCGCAGGTCCGCGACGGCGTCGGGGTGGACCGCGCCGCTCGCGAACAGCGCGGCGTTCCACTCGAGGGCCGCGCGGTACTCGTCCGACTCGACGCGGTGCACGAGCCTGTCGCCGTCGAGCTTCCACCGGGGCGGCACCCCGTGGATGATCGCCGAGGTGTTCCACAGGTCCTCGGCACCCCAGCGGTTGCCGCCGGTGAGCTCCTTCGCCAGGTCGAGCAGGTCCTGGCCGTCCTTCACGTCGGGCGTGATCCCGAGCTCGTCGAGGACGTCCTTGCGGTAGAAGATGACGTCGGTGATGACCTCGCCCGGGAAGGGCAGGCCGTAGAGGCGTCCGTTGAACGTGCAGAACCTCCAGACGTCCGTCGGGATGTTGGCGAGGTTCGGGTAGTCCTTCGCCTTGTCGCCGCCGAGGAAGTCGGACAGGTCCTGGAAGAGGTTCGGCACGATCTCCGAGCCGAAGCGGGGCGGGATGTTCCACGTCGGCACGACCACCCAGTCGGGCACGTCGCGCGACGACGCCAGCACGGTCGCGAGCTTGTCGCCGTACGTGTTGCCGTCGGTGATCTGGAACTCGACGGTCGAGCCGAGCAGCCCGTTGACCGCCTCGTAGTACTGGTTGCCCTTGGTCGGCGGGATGGTGCCCCACAGCGGGGTCATGGCGGTGAACGTCGTGCCGCTGCCGGGCGCCTCGGGCACGGACTGCACGAGCTCGGTCGGGATCGTCTCGTAGCCCGGCGTCGAGCCGTTGACGCTCGGGTAGTCCGGCTCGACGTAGTCGACGGGGACGTAGGTCGGCAGGACGTCGGCCGACGCGGTCGCCCCGGGCGTGCTGACGGCGCCCGGCGTGCCGGACCCGCACGCGCTCAGCAGCGACGGCACGCCCGCCACGGCGGCGCCGGCGGCGACCATGCCGAGGAACGAACGTCGGCGGACCTGCGCGTCCCCGACGCGCCGGGTGGTCGTGGTGGTGTTCATCAGCGCCCTTCACTCCCTCGTGGATGTGGACGTGCTCGCTCGTGCCGGCCGGGCCGGCGTCGCTGCCGCTGCTGCGGTGGTGCTCCGGTGCACCGCCGCGGCCGGTCCTCGGTGACCGGCGGCCGCGACGTGCCGACCGCTCCCCTCACGCCGGCGGCACCGTCGCGCTGGGCGACCGCACCGTCGAAGCGGTTCGACGTGCGGCAATCTAGGCCACGTCGGCGGCGTGAGGCAAGACACGTCGGGGAGTTGTCAGCGACGGAGTTATGCACCACGATGACCGATCGCAGCACGTGCGGCGGTCCGACGCCGCGCACGAACGCGTCGAAACGGTTCGACCGTGAAGCGCTTCCCCGCCCCCGTCGCCCTCCGCGCGGGGCGACCCCCGGGCCGCCGCCCGACCCCACCCACCCGACGACGCAGCTGGGAGCGACGTGGCCGACGACGTCCGCACGGCAGACCGCACCGACCACCCCACGGCCACCGGCGCCGCCGACCACGCGTGGCGCGACGCCGACCGCCCCGTCGCCGAGCGGGCCCGCGCCCTCCTCGCGGCGCTGACCCGGGAGGAGAAGGTCGCGCTGCTGCACCAGCACGCGCCGGCCGTCGACCGCGTCGGCCTCGCCGCGTTCCGCACCGGCGCCGAGGTGCTCCACGGCGTCGCGTGGCTCGGGCGCGCCACCTGCTTCCCGCAGCCCGTCGGGCTCGCGGCCACCTGGGACGCCGACCTCGTCGAGCGCGTCGGCGCCGTCGTCGGCACGGAGCTGCGGGCCAAGCACGCGGCCGACCCCACCGTCTCGCTCAACGTGTGGGCGCCGGTCGTCAACCCGCTCCGCCACCCCGCGTGGGGCCGCAACGAGGAGGGCTTCTCGAGCGACCCGCACGTCACCGCCTGGCTCGCAGGCGCGTACGCGCGCGGCCTGCGCGGCGACCACCCGGTGTACTGGCGGACCGTCCCGACGCTCAAGCACTTCCTCGCCTACAACAACGAGACCGACCGGGCCGTGACGAGCTCCGGACTGCCGCCGCGCGTGCTGCGCGAGCACGAGCTGCCCGCGTTCCGCGGCCCCGTCGAGGCAGGCGTCGTCGGTGCCGTCATGCCGTCGTACAACCTCGTGAACGGCCGGCCGAACCACGTCGCGCGCGAGCTGCTCGACGAGCTGCGGTCCTGGACCGACCTGCCCCTGCTCGTCGTCTCCGACGCCGCCGCACCCGGCAACCTCGTGACCTTCGAGCGGTACTTCGACGACCACGTCGCGTCGCACGCCGCGATGGTGCGCGCGGGCGTCGACTCCTTCACCGACAACGACGCCGACGCGCGTCCCACCGTCGAGCGCGTCACCGCCGCGCTCGACGCCGGCCTGCTCGACGAGGCCGACGTCGACCGCGCGGTGCTGCGCCAGCTCGAGCTGCGGATCCGCACCGGCGAGCTCGACCCCGACCGCGACCCGTGGGTCGTCAGGCCCGACGCGATCGACCTGCCCGCGCACCGGGCCCTGGCGCGGGAGGCGGTCGCCCGCTCCGTCGTGGTGCTGGAGAACGACGGCGTGCTGCCGCTCGTGCCCGGCGCCCGCGTCGCCGTCGTCGGCCCGCACGCCGACCGCGTGCTGCACGACTGGTACTCGGGCACCCCGCCGTACCTCACGGGGCTCGGCACGGCCCTGGCCGACCGGCTCGGCACCGACCGCGTCGCCGTGGCGGACGGCGCCGACCGCGTGGTGCTGACGAGCTCCACGACCGGCGGGGACGTCCGCCCGCTCGCGGACGGCACCCTTGTCGCGGACGGCGAGGGCGGCGACGGGACGCTCGTCGACGTCGTCGACTGGGGCCACGGGCTGCTCACGCTGCGCGGCGTCCAGGCGGACCGGCTCTGGAGCGGCGTCGGGTGGGTGCTGCGCGCCGACGCCACGCGGGTCGGCGGCTGGGTCGCGCAGGAGTCGTTCCGCGCGCACCGCCACGACGACGGGACGTGGTCGCTGCAGCACGTCGGGTCCGGGCGCTGGGTGCGTGTGCAGCACGACGAGGCCGGGACGCTCGTCGCCGAGGCGCAGGGCCCGGGCAGCGCCGAGCGGTTCGCCGTGCGCGTCGTGCGGTCCGGCGCGGCGGAGGTCGCCCGCGTCGCCGCGGACGCCGACGTCGTCGTCGTCACCGCCGGCAACGACCCGCACCTGCACGGCCGCGAGACCGAGGACCGGCCCGACCTCGAGCTGCCGGCGGCCCAGCGGGCGCTGTGGCGCGCGGCGGCCGGCGCGAACCCGCGCACGGTCCTCCTCGTCGTGTCGTCGTACCCGTACGTGCTGCCGCCCGAGACCGACGCCGCGTCCGCCGTCGTCTGGACGTCGCACGGCGGCCAGGAGCTCGGGCCGGGACTCACCGACGTGCTCGTCGGTGACGTCGAGCCGACCGGCCGCCTCGCCCAGTGGTGGCCCGCCGACGCCGCGCAGGCCGGCAACCTGCTCGAGTACGACGTCGTGGGCGCGCGCACGACCGACTGGTGGTGCCCGACGCCGCCGCGGTACGGGCTCGGGCACGGGCTCACGTACGGGGCCGTGCGCTACGTCGCCGCGCTCGCGTCCCCCGCCGCGCACGACGTCACCGGTCTCGACCCGGCCCGCGGGCCCGGCGGTGCGCCGGCGGCCGGCGAGCCGGCCGTCGAGGTGCGCGTCACCGTGGCGAACGACGGCCCCCGCACCGCGCACGAGCTCGTGCAGGTGCACGTGGACGCGCCGGAGCACCGCCTGGCCTTCCCCCGCCGGCTGCTCGCGCACGCGCGCGTCGCCCTGCTGCCCGGCGCGTCGGCCGACGTCGTGCTGCGCGTGCCGGTGCGCGAGCTCGCGACGTGGGACGTCACGCGCGACCGGTGGGTGGTCGAGCCGGGCACCTACGTGCTCGGGGCCGGCCCGTCGGCCACCACGCTGCCGCTGCGGACGAGCGTCGAGGTGACAGGCCCGGCCGTGCCGCCGCGCGTGCTCGTGGGGCGGGCGGTGCGCGCCGCCGACGCCGACGCGCGCGCCGGGCTCGTCCTGACCGACCGGACGCGCGACGCCGGCGACGCCGTGCAGGTGCCGCGCGGGCGCGGCCGCGGCCACGTGGTCCTGCGCACGTGCGCGACCGCCGGGGCGACGACGATCACCGCCGAGGTCGCCCGCACGCGGCCGGGCGCGGCGTCGGTCACCGTCCGCGACGACGTCACGGGCCGGCTCCTCGCCCGCGTCGACGTGCCGGAGGGCGGCGGCCGGTACGACTGGGCGACGGTCACGGCGCCGTTCGCCGGGCCGTCCGCCGACGTGGTCGACCTGCGCGTCGAGCTCGAGGGCCCGGCGCGGCTGGCGACGGTGCGGCTGGGCTGAGGCGCCGCGCCCGACGACGGCGGTCAGGCGTCGGCGGTCAGGCGTCGGTGGTCAGACGTCGGTGCTCGGGCGTCGGTGGTAGGCACCGGCGGTCAGACGTCGGCGGGCGCGCCGGCGACCCAGCGGCCGGCGCGAGCCACCGCGACCGGCCGCAGGTCGTCCGTCGTGACGAGCAGGTCCGCGCGGCGCCCGACGACCAGCGCGCCGACGTCCGCGCGGCCGAGCACCGCCGCCGGCGTCGTCGCCGCGCTGCGCACCGCGTCCGCGAGCGGCACGCCCGCCCCGACGACGTGGCGCACGACGTCGAGCAGGTGCGCGACGCCGCCCGCGATGGCACCCGGCGCGCCGTCCGGCCCGACCGTCCGGGCGACGCCGTCGACGACGCGGACCGCGAGCGGGCCCAGGCGGTAGTCGCCGTCGGGCATCCCGGCCGCCGCCATCGCGTCCGTCACGAGCGCGACCGCGTCCGGGCCCACGAGCTCCAGCACCGTGCGGACCGTGGCGGGGGCGAGGTGCGTGCCGTCCGCGACGAGCTCCACGACGAGCCGCCCGGCGGCCGCCGCGGCGAGGCACGCCGCCACGGGCCCCGGGTCGCGGTGGTGCAGCGGGCGCATGCCGTTGAAGAGGTGCGTGGCGGTGGGGCGGCCCGACCGGGCGCCCCGCGTCGTCGCGAGCAGGTCGAACACCCGGTCGATCGCCGCGCCCGCGACCTCGGCCGACGCGTCGGTGTGCCCCACGGACGGCACCGCGCCGGCCGCGACGAGCGCCCGGACGGCGTCGTCGGGCGCGTCGGCACCGCGTGCGTCCGCGACCCCGTCCGCGACCCCGTCAACGACACCGTCCGCGACCCCCGGGACCTCGGGGGCGACGGTCATCGTCACGAGGTGGCCGCGCGCCGCCGCGGCGACCTCGCGCACCAGGTCCGGGTCGCCCGGGACCATGTCGCCGGGGTTCTGCGCGCCGCACCGGGCCGCCGAGAGGAACGGCCCCTCGAGGTGGATGCCCGCGAGGGCACCGGCGTCCGCGGCGTCCGCGAGCAGCGCGGTCCGCGCCAGCAGGACGTCGCGCGGCGCCGTCACGAGCGACGCGACGAGCGACGTCGTGCCGTGGCGCAGGTGCTCGTCGGCCGCGCGGCGGACGTCCGCGGCGTCGAGCGCGTCGGGGAACCCCGCGCCGCCACCGCCGTGGCAGTGCAGGTCCACGAGGCCCGGCAGCAGCGTCCGGACCCGGTCCGGCGGCGCGGCGGGCGGCGCCTCCGGCGCGTCGTGCGCCGGTCCGACCCACACGATCCGGTCGCCCTCGACGACGACCACGCCGTCCTCGAGCACGCCGGCGGGTGTGACGACGCGGCCGCGCAGCGCGCGCGGGACGGCACCGAGGGCGTCCGGCGACGTCGGGACGGCAGGGGCAGGGTCGGGACGGGGACCGCTCACCCGGGCATCGTGCCACCGGCGCCCGCGCCGCGTCCGCGTGCGCGCCGACGGTGCAGCGCCCGCGCGGCACGCGCGAGGTTCGCCACGTACGCCCGCTGCGCCAGCGGGACGAGCGGCCCGGCGAGGCGCGCCCACACCAGCACGGGCCGGCTGTACGCCTCCACCTCCAGCCAGACGTCACCGGCCGCGTCCCGCGTCACCCGGAACGCCTCCTCCCCCGCGACCGGGTGCCCGGCGAGCGAGCCGTACCCGAACCCCTCGGCGTCCGCCCACAGCACGCGGCACGGCCCGCGCACCGCGACGGGTCCGGCGCCGAGCACCGAGACGACGTGGACCCCCGGCGCGGCCGGGCCGTCCGCCTCGATACCCACGCCCGCGGACCGGTGCAGCCGCCACGACCGCACGTCGTCGGCCAGCGCGGCGTGGTCCGCCTCGGTGCCGCCGCGCACCACACGGTGCCGGACCGCCAGGACGCGGAACGTGGCGTCGACGCCCGCGTGCCGCCAGGTGTCGCCGTCGCGCGCACGCAGGCGGGTGACCCCCACGGGGGCGTAGGTCAGGGCGTCGTCCGTGGTGTCGGGCATGGTGCTCAGCCTCCGTGGGTCGTCGGGTCGGTGGGCACGTCGTAGGTCGGGACGGCGTGGGTCGGGACGGCGTGGGTCGGGACCGCGCCGGTCGGGACTGCGTGGGTCGGGACGGCGTGGCCTGTTACGGCGTGGGCCGGGACGGCGTCGGTGGCGGGTGCGTCGAGTGGGGCACCCGCTCCTGCGGTCGACGGCCCGCCGACCGCACGGCCCGCACGGCCCGCGTCGGCCGCGAGGCTGGCGCGCGCCGGTGCGTCGCGCACCCGGAGCCCCACGAGCGACGCCAGGACGACGGCGACCGCGTTGAGCGCACCGTGGGTCGCGACCATCCACGACAGGTCGGGGTGCGGCACGTCCGTCACCTCGCCGACCGCCCACCACAGCGCCAGGAGCATCGCGACGACGGACGCGCCCGCCGCCAGGGCCGCGAGGGCGGTCGCGCCGCCGGCGCGGGGGGCCGCGGACGTCCCCGGCCCGGACGGCGCGACGCGCGCGGCCCGCCACGCGCCCGCCGTCGCGCACCACAGGCCGCCGGTGAGGACGACCGTGCCGACCAGCTCGGCGACGTCCGACACGAGGTACCCGCCGAGCACGGCCAGCACACCGCCGCAGACCCCCGCGGCGCCCGCGCGCGCCAGCCGCGACGGGCGCAGGCCCTCGGCCGCGGCCGCGAGCCCGGCGGCGAGGCACGCGCCGAAGCCGGCGAACAGCATGTGCGGCACCGTCAGCAGCAGGAGGTCCCCGTCGAAGCCGAGCACGCCCCACCCTGCCCGGTCCGCCACGAGGGCGAGCGCGCCGACCGCGACGGTGCCCGGTGCGACGGCAGCCGCCAGGCGTCCGGGCAGGACCGCCCGTCGGGGTGCTGACCGGGCGGCCGGCACCGCGTCGAGCAGCGCACGGGCGGCGACGCCGAGCAGCACGACCCCCGCGACGGCGAACGGGACCGCCGCCGCGACGGCGCCCGGACCGCGCGGCAGCAGCAGCGCCAGCGCCCCCAGGGCCCCGGCGACGGGCCACGCCGGCGACCGCGGGGCGGGCACGCGGGCGAGGCCGGCGTCTGCGAGCAGCCGCAGGCCGAGCGGCAGCACCACCGCGGCGCCCAGCGCGACGGCCGCCTGGACGCCCGCCAGGGCCGCGGGCGTCAGCCCGTCGCCCGCGCTCACGCGGCACCGCCGGACGGGTGCGGCGCCCACCGGCCCACGAGCGCGAGCACGTCGCCCGCGACCCCGTGCGCGACGGGCAGCCGTGCCAGGCGGACGAGCCGCGAGACCAGCGGCGCCGCGGCGTCGACGAGCTCCCGCGTGCGGCGCGCGTCGGGCGTGGGGTCGTGCACCCAGGCCGCCGTGACCCCGAGGTGCACGAGCCAGAGCGCGGCGACGAGGTCGTCGCGCAGGTCGGTCGGCACGCGCGGCGTGGCACCGTCGACGACGTCCGCGAGCAGGGCGCGGGCGAGCTCCGCGCTGGGCGCCGACGCGGGCGAGAAGGGGCTGGCGGGCGAGCCCGGGCGCACGGCCGCGCCGATCGACTCGGCGCCGAAGCGGTGGAACGGCGCGAAGACGTCGAGCGCGGCGTGCCAGGTCGTGCGCAGCCGCTCCCCCAGGTCGCCGGGCTCCAGCCGCTCGCGCGCGACCGCCACGTGGGCGCGGTTGACCTCGAGGTAGAGCTCCTGCACCAGCACGTCCTTGGACGCCACGTGGTGGTAGGCGTTGCCGACGGCGACGCCCGCCTCCTGGGCCACGAGGCGCATGGTGGTGGCGTCGTAGCCGCGCTCCGCGAACAGGCGCAGCGCCGTCGTGCGGATCAGCTCACGGGTCTCGGTGGCGGTGCGGCGCGTCATGCCCATAGTTGAACACGTTCAACTGAACACGTTCAAGTGCACCGCGCGACGAGGGACGCGAGATGCGGTGACGCGCGAGCCACGGGCCCGCGCTCCGTCAGAAGAGCCGCGAGTCCACGTCGTCGACCCCGCGCATCGCGTCGTAGTCGAGGACGAGGCAGCCGATGCCGCGGTCGGTGGCGAGCACACGCGCCTGCGGCTTGATCTCCTGCGCGGCGAACACGCCGCGGACGGGGGCGAGCAGGGGGTCGCGGTTCAGCAGGTCGAGGTAGCGGGTCAGCTGCTCGACGCCGTCGATGTCGCCGCGCCGCTTGATCTCGACGGCCACGGTGCCGCCGTCGGGCGCCTTCGCAAGGATGTCGACCGGGCCGATGGCGGTGGGGTACTCCCGGCGCACGAGCACGTGCCCGCTGCCGAGCAGCGCGATCTGGGCCGCGAGCAGCTCCTGCAGGTGCGCCTCGACACCGTCCTTGACGAGGCCCGGGTCGACGCCGAGCTCGTGCGTCGAGTCGTGGTCGACGCCGTAGAGCTCGACGACCAGGCGGTCGTCCGACTTGGTGTGCTGCACGGTCCACACCTGCGTGACGCCGGCGGCCGCCTGCTCCGCGTCGGGCTCGGTCACGGCCATCGCGCACGGCGGGCTCATCCAGTTGAGCGGCTTGTACGAGCCGCCGTCGGAGTGCAGCAGCACCGAGCCGTCGGCCTTCACCACCAGCAGCCGCGTCGCGCGGGGCAGGTGGGCCGACAGGCGGCCGGTGTAACGGGCGGCGCAGTCGGCGACGACCAGGCGCATGGCGGGCTCACTCGTCCTTCGGGTCGGTCGGGGGTGGCGGCGGGAGGCGTCCCGCGCCGCGGGTCAGATGACCGTGCCGACCCGGGAGGGCGTCGCCTCGATCCACGAGGTGAACCCGGCGTAGGCCTCGGACGACATGCGCAGGTGCACCTCGCCCGCCGTCCCGTGCCGCTCGGCCGTCACGCGGCACCGGGCCACGACGACGCCGGTCGGCACGCCGTCCGCGGCGAGCACCTCACGCTCGAGGACGGCGATGCCGGCGCGCGTCCACACGCGGGCCGGCCGGGGCAGCAGCGACGCCCGTCGCCACCAGTACAGGCGCGTCGCGCCGTACTGGGCGACGCCGCGCGACCACGGACCGGCCGGGCCGTCCGCCAGCGCGCACGCGAACGAGCCGACCCGCCGGTCGAGCGCCGCGGTGCGGGAGCCCCACAGCACGGCTCCCAGGACGAGCAGGAGGGCGGCGCCCACGACGACGGCCCATGCCGCACCGCTCACGCCGCCCTCCCCGCGTCCGTCGTCAGTGGGCCGCCGCCGCGGCGGACCCCTCGGTCACCGCGTCGACGACCACCGTCACCTGGTCGGCGTCGACGGACAGGAACCCGCCGTCGACGTGCCACTGCAGCGGCGCGCCGCCGTCGGCGGGGACGACCCGGACCGGGCCCGCCCGCAGCACCGACAGGATCGGCGTGTGCCCGGCGAGGATGCCGATGTCGCCGTCGGCCGCGGGGGCCGAGACCTGCCGTGCCGTGCCGGACCAGACCTTGCCGTCCGCCGCCACGAGGTCCACCTCGAGCTGTGCCACCGTGCTCCCTTCGGCGTGGGTACGTCGTCCTTCGCCCGCAGGCGTCAGACGCCGTACTCCTTCTGGATGCGGGCCCAGTTGCGCTCGAGGTCCTCGAGGCCACCGATGTTGAAGAAGGCCTGCTCGGCGATGTGGTCGAACTCGCCCTCGGCGATCTTCTTGAACGCCTCGACCGTCTCGGACACCGGCACCGTCGAGCCGACGACGCCCGTGAACTTCTCGGCCATGTACGTGTTCTGCGAGAGGAACTGCTGGATGCGGCGCGCACGCGCCACGACCGTCTTGTCCTCCTCCGACAGCTCGTCGACGCCGAGGATCGCGATGATGTCCTGCAGCTCCTTGTTGCGCTGCAGGATCGACTTCACCTGCGTCGCGACGTCGTAGTGCTCCTGGCCCACGTAGCGCGGGTCGAGGATGCGCGACGACGAGGCCAGCGGGTCCACGGCGGGGTACAGGCCGCGCGACGCGATCTCGCGGGAGAGCTCGGTCGTCGCGTCGAGGTGCGCGAACGTCGTTGCCGGCGCCGGGTCGGTGTAGTCGTCGGCCGGCACGTAGATCGCCTGCAGCGAGGTGATCGAGTGGCCGCGCGTCGAGGTGATGCGCTCCTGGAGGAGACCCATCTCGTCGGCGAGGTTCGGCTGGTAGCCCACCGCGGAGGGCATGCGGCCGAGCAGGGTCGACACCTCGGAACCGGCCTGCGTGAACCGGAAGATGTTGTCGATGAAGAGCAGCACGTCCTGCTTCTGCACGTCGCGGAAGTACTCCGCCATCGTCAGCGCGGACAGGGCGACGCGCAGACGCGTGCCCGGCGGCTCGTCCATCTGGCCGAAGACGAGGGCGGTCTTGTCGAAGACGCCCGCCTCCTCCATCTCGACGATGAGGTCGTTGCCCTCACGGGTGCGCTCGCCGACGCCGGCGAACACCGACACACCGCCGTGGTTCTGCGCGACGCGCTGGATCATCTCCTGGATGAGGACGGTCTTGCCGACGCCCGCACCACCGAACAGACCGATCTTCCCGCCCTGCACGTACGGCGTGAGCAGGTCGATGACCTTGATGCCCGTCTCGAACATCTGCGTCTTCGACTCGAGCTGGTCGAAGGCCGGGGGCTTGCGGTGGATCGGCCAGCGCTCGGTGATCTCGAGCTTCTCGCCCTCCGCGAGGTTGAGCACCTCGCCGATGACGTTGAAGACCTTGCCCTTGGTGACGTCACCGACCGGCACCGAGATCGGCGCGCCGGTGTCGCGCACCGTGGCGCCGCGGACGAGACCGTCCGTCGGCTTGAGGGCGATCGCACGCACGAGCGAGTCGCCCAGGTGCTGCTCGACCTCGAGCGTCATGGTGAAGGTGCCCTCACCCTCACCCTGGGTCGACAGGTCGATGTCGACCTGGAGGGCGTTGTAGATGTCGGGGATCTGGTCCGGCGGGAACTCGATGTCCACGACGGGCCCGATGACCCGCGCGACCCGGCCGACGCCGGGCGTGCCGGCGTTCGCGGCCGTCGCGTCGACGGTGGTGGCGGTCATGTCTGCCTCGCTTCGCTCGTCCGGACGGGTCCGTCGCCCGGATGGAATCGGTGTGCGGTCGGGTGGGGTCGGCGGTCGCTCAGGCCGACGCGAGCGCGTCGGCGCCGGAGACGATCTCGCTGATCTCCTGCGTGATCTCGCCCTGACGCGCCTGGTTGGCCAGTCGCGTGTAGGTGCGGATGAGGTCCTCGGCGTTGTCCGTCGCGGTGTGCATCGCGCGCTGGCGCGCCGCGAGCTCGGACGCCGCCGCCTGGAGGAGGTTCGCGTAGATGCGGGTGCGGACGTACCGCGGCAGCAGCGCGTCCAGCACCTCCTCCGGGCTGGGCTCGAACTCGTAGAGCGGCAGCGCGTCGTGGTCACCGGCGGGCGCGACGCCCTCGACGACCTCGAGCGGCAGCATCCGGACGACGGTCGGACGCTGCGTGACCATGTTGACGAACCGCGTGAAGACGAGGTGCACCTCGCCCACGCCGCCGTCCGCCGGCTCCGCCTGGAACGCGTCCAGCAGCGTGTCCGCGATCTCGTCGGCGACCTCGGGCGTCGGCGCGTCCGAGAAGCCCGACCACTGCCCCGCCAGCTCGCGCTGGCGGAACGTGTAGTAGGCCACCGCCCGACGGCCCGAGACGTACAGGGCGACCTGCTTGCCCTCCCCCTCGAGCCGCTGGATCAGCCGCTCCGTCTCACGGATGACGCTCGCCGAGTAGGCGCCCGCCATGCCGCGGTCCGACGCGATCAGCAGCACCGCGACGCGCTTGGTGTCCTCGCGCTGGACGAGGAACGGGTGCGACACGTCCGAGTGGGTGGCGACCGCCGACACCGCGCGCGTGATCGCACGCGAGTACGGCGTCGCCATGGCCACCCGGTCGCGCGCCTTGCCGATGCGCGAGGCCGCGATGAGCTCCTGGGCGCGGAACATCTTCTTGAGCGACTGGGTGCTCCGGATCCGCGCCTTGTAGACCCGCTGCGTACCGGCCACGCTCAGCCTCGCTTCTGGCGGACGATCTGCTCCTGCTCGACGTCCACGTCCGCGTCGTCCTCCGCCTCGCCGACCAGCGGCGAGCCGTCGGCGGTCAGGAAGCCGAGCCGGAACTCGTCGATCGCGGCCGACAGGGCGTCGACCGTCGCGTCGTCGAGCTTGCCCGTCGACGCGATCGTCGTCAGGACGTCCGAGTTGCGGCGCAGGTGCTCGAGCATCTCGGCCTCGAACCGGCGCACGTCCTGCACCGGCACGTCGTCGAGCTTGCCCTTGGTGCCGGCCCAGATCGACGCCACCTGGTCCTCGACCGGGAACGGCTGGTACTGGCCCTGCTTGAGCAGCTCCATGAGGCGGGCACCACGCGTGAGCTGGGCACGCGAGGCCGCGTCGAGGTCGGACGCGAACATCGCGAACGCCTCGAGCGAGCGGTACTGCGCGAGGTCGAGCTTCAGCGTGCCGGAGACCGACTTCATCGCCTTGACCTGCGCGGCACCGCCGACGCGGGACACCGAGATGCCGACGTCGACCGCGGGGCGCTGGTCGGCGTTGAACAGGTCGGACTGCAGGAAGATCTGCCCGTCGGTGATCGAGATGACGTTCGTCGGGATGTACGCCGAGACGTCGTTCGCCTTCGTCTCGATGAACGGCAGACCCGTCATCGAGCCGCCGCCGAGCTCGTCCGAGAGCTTGGCGCAGCGCTCGAGCAGACGGGAGTGCAGGTAGAAGACGTCACCGGGGTACGCCTCGCGGCCCGGCGGGCGGCGCAGCAGCAGCGACACGGCGCGGTACGCCTCGGCCTGCTTCGACAGGTCGTCGAAGACGATGAGGACGTGCTTGCCGCCGTACATCCAGTGCTGGCCGATGGCCGAGCCGGTGTAGGGGGCCAGGTACTTGAAGCCGGCCGGGTCGGACGCCGGTGCCGCGACGATGGTCGTGTACTCGAGCGCGCCGGCCTCCTCGAGGGCGCTGCGCACCGAGGCGATCGTCGAGCCCTTCTGGCCGATCGCGACGTAGATGCAGCGCACCTGCTTGGTCGGGTCGCCCGACTCCCAGTTGGCCTTCTGGTTGATGATCGTGTCGATCGCGATCGCCGTCTTGCCGGTCTGACGGTCGCCGATGACCAGCTGACGCTGGCCGCGACCGATCGGGATCATCGAGTCGATGGCCTTGATGCCGGTCTGCAGCGGCTCGTGGACCGACTTGCGGGCCATGACGCCGGGCGCCTGGAGCTCGAGGGCGCGGCGGCCCTCGGTCTCGATGGCACCGAGGCCGTCGATCGGCGCACCCAGCGGGTCGACGACGCGGCCGAGGTAGCCGTCGCCGACGGCGACCGACAGGACCTCACCCGTGCGGCGGACCTCCTGGCCCTCCTCGATGCCCGTGAACTCACCGAGCACGACGACGCCGATCTCGCGCACGTCGAGGTTGAGCGCCAGGCCGAGCGTGCCGTCCTCGAACTTCAGCAGCTCGTTGGCCATCGCACCGGGCAGGCCCTCGACGCGGGCGATGCCGTCGGCGGCGAACGACACGCGCCCGACCTCCTCGGTCGCGGCACCCGTCGGCTCGTACGACTTCACGAAGCTGTCCAGCGCGGCGCGGATGTCCTCCGGCCGGATCGTCAGCTCTGCCATGACGTTCTCCTCATCTGACGCACGCGGCGGGCGTGCGGTGTGTCGTGGGCCGGTGCTCCGGCGTGGGTGTCAGCCGGCCAGCTGCCGGCGGGCGTCGGCGAGTCGGGCGAGGACGGTCGCGTCGATGACGTCGGGTCCCGCCTGCACGCGCAGGCCGCCGACGACGTGCGGGTCGACGACGACGTTGAGCTGGACCGCGCGGCCCAGGGCACGTCCCACGAGGTCGGTCAGCCGCTCGCGCTGCCCCACGGACAGCGGCGCGGCGGTCACGACGGTGGCCACCTGCCGGTTGCGCATCTCGGCGACGAGGTCGCCGACGTGCTGCAGCGTGACGACGAACTGCCGTCCGCGCGGCGCCACGGCCGCACGACGGACGATCGTGCGCGTCACCGGGGTGCCGCCGCCGCCGAGCACGCCCTCGGCCAGCTGACCCCGCGCCTGCGCGGGGTAGGCCGGGTCGAGCAGGCTCCGGCGCAGGTCGCGCTGACCCGCGAGGGCCCGCACGACCGTGAACAGCTCCTCCTCGACCGTGCCGAGGACGCCCTCCGCCTCCGCGGAGTGCAGCACCGCGAGGAACGCGAGCCGCTCCACGGCCTCGGTGAGGTCCTCGTCGGCCGACCAGCGCGAGCGCACGAGCGCCTGGACGATCTCCACCGTCCGGGCGTCCGCGCTGCCGAGCAGCCGGCCGGCGAGGGCCGACCGCGCGTCCGCGTCGTTCGACGGGTCCGCCAGGGTGCGCCGCAGCGACCCCGACGCGTCGAGGGCGTCGACGAGGGCGAACAGCTCCTCGCCGAGGGTGCGGGCCTGCGTGCCGGCGGCCCGCAGGACCGGCGCGAACCGGTCCTCGGCCGCCTGCAGCGCGGCCCTGCTGGTCCCGCGCATCAGCTCCCCTTGCCTGCGCTCGTGGCCGTGCTCGCCTCGAGGTCGTCGAGGAACCGGTCGACGACGCGCGAGCGGCGCGCCTCGTCCTCGAGCGACTCGCCGACGATCTTCGACGCGAGCTGCGTCGCGAGCTCGCCGACGTCGGCACGCAGCGAGACCGCGGCCTGCTGGCGCTCGGCGTCGATCTGGCGCTGCGCGTTCTCGAGGATGCGCGCGGCCTCCTCCTGCGCCTGCGTGCGGGCCTCGGCCTTGATCTGGCCGCCCTCGGCACGCGCCTCCTCGCGGATGCGCGCCGCCTCGGCGCGGGCGTCGGCCAGCAGCTGCTGGTTCTCCGCCAGCGCGGCGGCCGCCTCGGCCTGCGCGGTCTCCGCCTGGGCGATGCCGCCCTCGATGCGACGGGTGCGCTCGTCCAGCACGGCCTGGAACTTCGGCAGGACGTACCGGTAGAACGGCACCGCGATGCCCACGAGCACGACGATCGACCACAGGATGTCGTACCCGGCGGGGATCAGCAGCTGGATCCCGGCCGGGGCCTCTCCCTCGGCGGCCGTGACGACGGCCGCGAACGCGGCCGTGCTCACGTGAAGAGGAAGCCGGTGATGAGGCCGAGGAGGCCGAGGACCTCGACGAAGCCGATACCGATGAACATGGTGGTGCGGAGCTGGCCGGCGACCTCGGGCTGGCGCGCGATGCCCTCGACGGTCTTGCCGATGAGGATGCCCAGACCGATACCCGGGCCGAGCACCGCGAGGCCGTAGCCGACGGTCGCGATGTTCCCGGAGACGGCGTCGGCGGCGGCGAGGATCATGCTGGTGTCTGCCACGGTGGCTCGTTCCTTCCGTTGGGTCCCCGGCCGGTCGGCCGGGGGCTCGTGGGACCGCCGGGCGCGAGCCCGGCGGTGGTCGGTGGTGTCAGTGCTCGTCCGCGATGGACAGGCTGATGTAGACGGCGGTGAGGACCACGAAGATGTACGCCTGGAGCGCGGCGACGAAGACCTCGAACAGCGTGATGGCGAACCCGCCGAGCAGGCTGGGGACCGCGAAGACGGTCATGCCCGACATCGAGCGGACGAAGAAGTCCGTGGCGGAGAAGCAGAGCACCAGCATCAGGTGCCCGGCGACCATGTTCGCCATGAGTCGCAGCGCCAGCGTGGCCGGCCGCAGGATGAAGACCGTGAGGAACTCGACCGGCGCCAGCAGCACGTAGAGCGGCTTCGGCACGCCCGGGGGGAACAGGCTCGTCTTGAGGAACCCGCCCAGCCCGTGGTGGCGGATGCCGGCGCCGAGGTACATGACGTACACCCACAGCGCGAGCATGACCGGCAGGCCGATGAGCGACGTCCCCGCGATGTTCAGGAAGGGGATGATGCCGGTGATGTTGAACGCGAGGATCGCGAAGAAGATCGTCGTCAGGAGGGCGACGTACTTGTGCGCCTTCTCCTTGCCGATGATGTCCTCGGCCACGTTGACGCGCACGAAGTCCAGCAGGAGCTCCGCGACGTTCTGACCGCGGCTCGGCACGAGCTTCGCGCGGCGCGCGGCCACGACCATGAGGACCACGAGCACGACCGCCGCGATGATGC
Source organism: Cellulomonas sp. NPDC057328 (assembly GCF_042667215.1). Taxonomy (NCBI): domain Bacteria; kingdom Bacillati; phylum Actinomycetota; class Actinomycetes; order Micrococcales; family Cellulomonadaceae; genus Cellulomonas; species Cellulomonas sp. NPDC057328. The sequence continues at coordinate 26,457 of NZ_JBHUZW010000038.1, forward strand.
GGACGAGCTGCATGCGGTTGAACTCCGCGAACGTCCCCTCGAAGAGGAACGGGTGCGGGAAGAAGTCCGCGATGGTGGGGGCGTGGAAGCCGCCCTCTTCCGCGGCGAGCGGCACGGTCGTCGCGATGCTGGACAGAGCGGTCTCCTGTGGTCGTGATGCACGGTGCCGCCTCGTCGCGGGCACACCGGTGACACCTGGCCGTCGTGGATGGAGTGAAGCCTAACCCATCACCCGGGCGGTCCAGGACGCCCTTCCAGGGGCCGGTCGCACCCGCCCGGGTGACCGTTCAGCGGCTTGCGGCGCCGGGTTCGACGTAGGGCACGCGGCCGCCGTTGACGGCCCGCAGGTCGAGCAGCGCGGAGCCGATGACGCCGAGCGCGAGGACGCCCGCGAGCACGCCGCGGGAGTAGAAGTCGAGGTCGCGCACGAGCGCGAGCACCACGATCACGACGAGCACCTTCGCGAGCCACGTGCCCATCACCACGGCCGCCATCGTGTTCGGCGACGCGTCGAGCGTGCGCAGCATCGCGACGACCGTCGTGCCGGAGAACACGAGCGCCAGGCCGACGGCGATGAGCGCGCCCCACACGCCGGGCAGCCCGGCGACGAGGGCGCCGACGCCCACGCCGACGACGGCGAGCACGCCGAGCAGCACGAGCGTGTCGCGCAGCGCACGGCGGAAGACCGCGCGGGCGGCGTCCTGCGTCCGGCCGGCGGGCTGGTCGGCGGGCTGGTGGGCGGGCTGGTCGGTAGGACGGTCGGCCGGCTCGACGGGTCCGGTCGGGTCGGTCGTCACGGGGATGCCTCCACGGGGGTCGGGGTGCGCCCGCGCAGCGGGCCGAGGGTGAGCAGGGTGGCGACGACGACGCCGACGCCCGTCGCGACGACCACGGTCGTCGTCGACCAGACCGCCAGCGCCGCGACGCCGAACGCCAGCACGGCGGTCCACACGTACATGATCGCCACGGCCCGGCGGTGGGAGTGCCCCAGCGCGAGCAGGCGGTGGTGCAGGTGCAGGCGGTCGGGGTGGAACGGGCTCTTGCCCTGCACGAGTCGGCGCAGGATGGCGAGCGACATGTCGAGCAGCGGCAGCACGAGGACCGCCAGCGGCAGCACGATGGGCACGAACGCGGGGAACGAGACGCGGTCCGACACGGCGAGCGGGTCGATCTGGCCGGTCACGACGATCGCCGCCGCGGCCATCACGAAGCCCAGCAGCATCGAGCCGGAGTCGCCCATGAAGATGCGGGCGGGGTAGGCGTTGTGCGGCAGGAAGCCCACGCAGATGCCGACGAGCACCGCCAGCACGAGCGTCGCGAGGCTCGAGTAGTCGCCCTGGCTGGTGCCGCGCGTCAGCAGGTACGCGTAGAGGAAGAACGCCGCTCCCCCGATGGCCAGCACGCCCGCCGCCAGGCCGTCGAGCCCGTCGACGAAGTTCACGGCGTTCATCGCGACGACGACCGACACGACCGTCACGAACACCCAAGTGCGGGGCGAGCCCACGAGCACGCCGGCGATCGGCAGCTGGTACAGCAGCACGCCCTGCCAGGCGAGGAACCCCGCGGCGAGCACCTGCCCCATGAGCTTGGTCAGCCAGTCGAGGTCCCAGATGTCGTCGGCGACGCCGAGCGCGCACACGAGCGCCGCCCCGCCGACGATGCCGATGATGGGCCGCGGGTTGTCGAACAGGCCGGACAGGAACGGCAGCCGGCTGGCCATGAGGAACGCGACCAGCAGCCCGCCGAACATCGCCATGCCGCCGAGCCGGGGCGTCGGGATGGCGTGCACGTCGCGGTCGCGGACGGCCGTGATGGCGCCCCACCGCAGGGCGCACCACCGGGCCAGCGGCGTCAGCAGGTACGTGACGACCGCCGCGATCAGCAGGACGAGCGAGTACACCCTCACCGGGCCGGGGCCTCCGGGGTGTCGGCGGGGCCGCCGTCCTGCGGCTCGGTGCCGGGGCCTGCGGCGTCGGGGTCGGCGTCCGGGCGGGCCGCGTCGGCCGCGGGGGCGTCGTTGGTGGCGGGGGCGTCGTCGGCGGCGGGCGGCGGCGCGGGGGCCATGACCGGCGCCACCGCGGCCAGCGCCGCGAGGTCGATCGCGCCCAGGCGCACGACCCGCAGGACGTCGCCCGTCGCGTCGACGATGGTCGACGCGACGCCGCCGGGCGCCTCGCCGCCGTCGAGGAACACCGGGACGTGGGCACCGAGCTGGCGGTACGCCTCCTGCGCCGTGGTGGCGGCGGGACGTCCCGTGCGGTTGGCGCTGGAGACGGCCAGCGGGCCGGTGCGGCGCAGCAGCGCGAGGGCCACGCGGTGGTCCGGCACGCGCAGGGCGACGGTGCCGTGCGTCTCGCCGAGGTCCCACGCGAGGGACGGCTGCGCGCGGACGATGACCGTCAGGCCGCCGGGCCAGAAGGCGTCCGCGAGGGCGCGCACGCCGTCGGGCACGTCGGTCGCGAGGCCGTCGAGCGTGCGGACGTCGGGGATCAGCACCGGCGGGGGCATCTGCCGCCCGCGTCCCTTCGCGTCGAGCAGGGCCTGCACGGCCCGGGGGTCGAACGCGTCGGCGCCGATGCCGTAGACGGTGTCGGTGGGCAGGACCACGAGCTGCCCGCGGCCGACCGCGTGCACGGCCTCGTCGAGCGCGGGCCCCCACGTGCCCGGGTCGGTGGCGTCCTTGATCCGGATGAGGCTCACGCGGGCGAGTCTCCCACGCCCGCCGCCGCGACTCGCCGGGCCACGAGCGTGCGCGGCCGGCCCGTCAGGTCGGGTGCCGTGCCGACGTCCGTGAACGCCCCCGTGGCGCTCGCGACGTCCCGCGCGGGGGCGTCCTGGACCTCGGCGTGCTCCATGACGAGCAGGCCGCCGGGGGCGAGGAGGCGCGCCGCCGCGGCGACGACGGCACGCGGCACGTCGAGCCCGTCGGCGCCGCCGCCGTACAGCGCGAGGTCCGGGTCGTGGTCGCGGACCTCGGGGTCGGTCGGGACGGCGTCCGGCGGGATGTAGGGCGGGTTGGAGACCACGACGTCGACCGTGCCCGCGAGGTCGGCCAGCAGGTCCGGGTCACGCACGTCGGCGCGCTCCACGCGGACGTCCGTGGCGCCGACCGCGGCGGCGTTGCGCCGCGTCAGGTCGACGGCCTCGGGCGAGAGGTCGACCGCGACGACGCGCGCGCCCGGCACCTCGGTCGCCACCGACAGCGCGATGGCGCCCGTGCCGGTGCACAGGTCGACGACGACGGGCGTCCGCCCCGCCGCCAGCAGGCGCCGGGCCTCGTCGACCGCCGGCTGCGCGACCGTCTCCGTCTCGGGCCGCGGCACGAACACGCCCGGCTCGACCCGCAGGGTCAGGTGCCGGAACGCCGTGCGGCCGGTGATGTGCTGCAGCGGCTCGCGCGCGCGCCGGCGCTCGACCAGGCCGGCGTACGTCGTCGCGAAGCCGTCGGGCAGCGCGGGCGGCAGCACGAGGTCGACGCGCGGCAGGCCGAGGGCGTGCGCCGCGAGCTCGGTCGCGTCGTGCCGGGGCGACCCGACGCCGGCCTCGGCCAGCACGCGCGTCGCCCCCTCGACGTACGCGCGCAGCGTCACGGGCGCCGTCGGCGCGTCGCCGCTCACGCGCCCGCCGCCGCGAGCCGCACCGCCTCGTCCGCCTCGACGGCCGACGCGACGACCGGCCCGAGGTCGCCGTCGAGCACCTGGTCGAGGTTGTACGCCTTGTAGCCGGTGCGGTGGTCCGCGATGCGGTTCTCCGGGTAGTTGTACGTGCGGATCCGCTCGGAGCGGTCGACCGTGCGCACCTGCGACCGGCGGGCCTCGCTCGCGGCGGCCGCCGCCTCCTCCTGGCGCGCCGCCAGCAGCCGGGCGCGCAGCACGCGCATGGCCTGCTCGCGGTTCTGCAGCTGCGACTTCTCGTTCTGCATCGAGACGACGATGCCCGTCGGCAGGTGCGTGATCCGCACCGCCGAGTCGGTGGTGTTGACCGACTGCCCGCCCGGCCCGGACGACCGGTAGACGTCGATGCGCAGGTCGTTCGCGTCGATCGCGACGTCACCCTCGTCGTCGGCCTCGGGGAAGACCATGACGCCGGCGGCGGACGTGTGGATGCGGCCCTGCGACTCCGTGACGGGCACGCGCTGCACGCGGTGCACGCCGCCCTCGTACTTCAGGTGCGCCCACACGCCGTCCTCGGGCGCGCCCGCGGACCGGGCCTTCACGGCCACCTGCACGTCCTTGTACCCGCCGAGGTCCGACTCCGTGGCCTCGAGCACCTGCACGGCCCAGCCCTGGCGCTCGGCGTACCGCGTGTACATGCGCAGCAGGTCGCCCGCGAACAGGGCCGACTCCTCGCCGCCCTCCCCCGCCTTGATCTCGAGGATCACGTCGCGGCCGTCGTCGGGGTCGCGCGGGACGAGCACGCGGCGCAGGCGCTCGGTCGCCTCGTCGGCGGCGGCGCGCAGGGCGGGCAGCTCGGCGGCGAAGGACGGGTCCTCGGCGGCCAGCTCGGTCGCCGCGCCCGCGTCGTCCGTCGCCGCGCGCCACGCCCGGTACGCCTGCACGACCGGCCCCAGCTCGGCGTACCGGCGCCCGAGCCGGCGCGCCCGGCCGGCGTCGGCGTGCACCGACGGGTCGGCGAGCTGCGTCTCGATGTCCGCGTGCTCCGCGAGCAGCGGGGCGAGGGCCGGCGGGGTGCCGTCGGGGGTCACGGGTGGCGGGTCTCCTGCTGGGTCGGTGCGACGGGCCGGAACGACACAGCGCCGGTGCGCGGGCGGCGGACACGACCATGGAGGGCCGTCGTCCGCGCCGCGCACCGGCGCTGGGCGGAAGAGCTACTTGCCGGACTTCTTGCCGTAGCGGGCCTCGAAGCGGGCCACGCGGCCACCGGTGTCGAGGATCTTCTGCTTGCCCGTGTAGAACGGGTGGCAGGCGCTGCAGACGTCGGCGTGGATCTTGCCGTCGGTGACGGTCGACTTCGTGGTGAACGTGGCGCCGCAGGTGCAGGTGACCTCGGTGAGCACGTACTCCGGGTGGATGCCAGACTTCACGGTTATCTCCTAGCGGGGGGATGTCTCCGGGTCCGGACGCGCCGTTCGCGCCGGTGAACCGCAGACCAGCGGACCATTGTGCCAGAACGCAGCGGCGCCTCGAAAACTTCCCGGCTGGTCCGACGGGACGGGGTCAGGGCGTCGCGCTCGCGCGGGCGTCGTCGTACCACGACACCAGTGCGTCCCCCGCGTCGCCCGCACGCCGGCGGAACGCGCGTCGCGGCAGCGTGCGCGGACGCAGGTCGAGCCAGCTGTCACGTGACAGCCCCGGGACGCCGCCGGGGACGCGGACGTGGTCCCTGCGGCTGCCCTTGTCCTGCGACGTGAACCGCGCGACCGCGACCCGTCGGCCGGCGCGGCGCAGGACGAGCACCGGACGGTCCTTGCCGCCCCCGCCGTCCTCGAACGGCACCCACGCGAACCAGATCTCGCCGGGTCGCGGCCGCCGACCCCGGCGCCCGCGCCCGCGCCCGCGCCCGCGCCCGCGCAGGACCGCAGCAGCGACGAGCAGCACGACGACGAGCGCGGCCACCACCACCGGCGCGGGGACGGACGACGGGTCGCCGAGCCAGGACGACACGGTGACGGACGGCGAGGACGGCGCGAGCACGGGCCGACCCTAGGGCTCCGCCGTGCCCGTCCGGCGCGGTCGCGGGCGTCCCACCCGATCGGTCGCCCGGACCGACCGCCACGGACGACGACGACGGAGCCCGACGACGCCCGGGACGACGACGGCCCCGCACCC
>NZ_JBHUZW010000039.1:0-31875 GCF_042667215.1 Cellulomonas sp. NPDC057328
CGGAGCCGTCGTCGCCGGCGAACGGCGACGACGGCGGCAGGGCGCGCCCGGTCACGGCCGCCCGGCGACGTCGAGCGCCTGCGGGAGCGTGAACGCACCGGCGTACAGCGCCTTGCCGACGATGGCGCCCTCGACGCCGACCGGCACGAGCGTGCGCAGGGCCTCCAGGTCGGCCAGGCTCGACACGCCGCCGGACGCCACCACGGGCGCCGACGTGCGCGCGCACACCTCGCGCAGCAGGTCGAGGTTCGGGCCCCGCAGCGTGCCGTCCTTCGTCACGTCGGTGACGACGTAGCGCGAGCAGCCGGCCTCGTCGAGACGCGCGAGGACCTCCCAGAGGTCCCCGCCCTCCTCCGTCCAGCCGCGCGCCGCCAGGGTCGTGCCGCGCACGTCGAGGCCCACCGCGACCTGGGCCCGGTGCGAGGCGATGACGCGCGCCGTCCACTCCGGGTCCTCGAGCGCGGCCGTGCCGAGGTTGACGCGCGTCGCGCCGGTCGACAGCGCGCGCTCGAGCGACGCGTCGTCGCGGATCCCGCCGGACAGCTCGACCTTGACCCCGCGGCCCGCGAGCTCGCGCGTCACCTCCGCCAGCAGCGGGGCGTTCGAGCCGCGGCCGAACGCGGCGTCGAGGTCGACGAGGTGGATCCACTCCGCGCCGCCGTCGTACCAGTCGAGCGCGGCCGTCAGCGGGTCGCCGTAGGACGTCTCCGACCCCGCCTCCCCCTGCACGAGGCGGACGGCCTGCCCGTCGGCGACGTCGACGGCGGGCAGCAGCTCGAGGCGGGGCGTGTCGGGCATGGGACCTCTTTCGGGCGCGGGGCACGCGGCCGGGTCGGGCCCGGTGGACGTGCGCGGGTGGGGGCTGCGGTGCCGGGCGGCGCGCCGCTCAGCGCAGCGAGCCGACCCAGTTCGACAGCAGCTGGGCGCCGGCGTCGCCGGACTTCTCGGGGTGGAACTGCGTCGCCGCCAGCGGGCCGTTCTCGACGGCGGCGACGAACCGGCCGCCGTGCTCGGACCACGTGACGAGCGGCGCGGGCATCGGGTGCTCGCCCGGCGCGGGCGTCTCCGCGAGCGGGAACGCCCGCGCCGCGTAGGAGTGCACGAAGTAGAAGCGCTCGTCCTCGAGCCCGTCGAACAGCACGGTGCCCTCGGGGGCGTCGACGGTGGACCAGCCCATGTGCGGCACGACGTCCGCCTCGAGCCGGTCGACGACGCCGGGCCACTCGCCGAGGCCGCGGGCGTGCACGCCGTGCTCGACCCCCTCGTCGAACATGACCTGCATGCCGACGCAGATGCCGAGGACCGGCCGACCGCCCGCCAGGCGGCGGTCGACGACCTGGTCGCCGCCGACGCCGCGCAGGCCGTCCATCACCGCGGCGAACGCGCCGACGCCGGGCACGACGAGGCCGTCCGCGTCGAGCGCGGCCTGCTTGTCACCGGTCAGCTCGACGTCCGCACCGACGCGCTGGAGGGCGCGCACGGCCGAGCGCACGTTGCCGAAGCCGTAGTCGAGGACGACGACGCGGGGGGACGTGGGCACGGCTCCAGCCTACCCGCGCGCGCCGGCGGACCCGGTCGGCGGCGGCCGTCAGCGGCGGTGCTGGGCGAGCAGCCGCATCGCCTTCCAGCGCGAGAGGCCCACGGACGTCACGACACCCTCGAGCTCGCCGACCGGGACGTCGCCCAGCAGCAGGTCCTCGAGCGCGGGCGGCGCGCCGGAGAGCACCAGCCCCGCGGGCAGGTCCTTCTCGCGCTCGCCGCCGACCCACTGCGACGCGTCGATCTTCCCCGCGCGCCGCTCCAGCAGGACGACGGGCACGCCGCGCAGCATCTGCGACACGGCCGCCGCGCCCTGCTGCCCCTCGGTTGGCCGGCGCAGCACCGCGAGGGCGCCGACGGGCGACGGCACGGCGTCGACGTCGAGCTTCGCGACGGCGCACGCGGCGGCCAGCGCCTCCGCGGTCGCGACCTGCGTCACGACGACCGCGAGCGTGGGCGCCTGCGCGGTGGTGAGGCCCGAGAGGTCGTCGGGGACCTCGAACGCCATCTCCTGCGCGCCCTCGGGGCCGGGCACGTCGGGGTCGCCGGGGCGCGGCGCCCCCGGCCGGTCGCCGCTCACAGCGCGCCCTTCGTGGACGGCACGCCGTCGACGCGGGGGTCCAGGGCCACGGCCGCGCGCAGCGCACGGGCGAGGGCCTTGAACTGCGCCTCGACGATGTGGTGCGGGTCGCGGCCGGCGAGCACGCGGACGTGCACGGTGAAGGCCGCGTGGTGCGCGATCGACTCGAGCACGTGCGCCGTCAGGGAGCCCGTGAAGTGGCCGCCGATCAGGTGGTACTCCTGCCCGGGCGGCTCGCCGGTGTGCACGAGGTACGGGCGCCCGGAGACGTCGACGACCGCCTGCGCGAGCGCCTCGTCGAGCGGGACCGTCGCGTCGCCGTACCGCGCGATGCCGCGCTTGTCGCCGAGCGCCTGGCGCAGCGCCTGCCCGAGGACGATCGCCACGTCCTCGACCGTGTGGTGCGCGTCGATGTGGGTGTCGCCGCTCGCGCGGACCGTGAGGTCGATGAGCGAGTGCTTGCCCAGGGCCGTGAGCATGTGGTCGTAGAACGGCACGGTCGTGTCGACGTCGACGCGGCCGGTGCCGTCCAGGTCGAGCTCGACCACGACGGTCGACTCGCTCGTCGTCCGCTCCACGCGGGCCGTGCGCCGGGTCACCGGCGCGTCCTGCTGCGGGCTCATCGTCCCGTCACCTCCACCAGGGCGTCGCGGAACGCCGCCGTCTCCGCCGGGGTGCCGACCGACACCCGCAGCCATCCCTCCGGGCCGGTGACGCGCACGAGCACGCCCCGGTCGAGCAGACCCTGCCAGACCGCCTCGCGGTCGTCGAACGTGCCGAACAGCACGAAGTTCGCGTCCGAGTCGCACGCGACGAAGCCACGGGCGCGCAGCCACGCGACGAGCCCGTCGCGCTCGTCCCGCAGGGCGCCGACCTGCGCCATGAGCTCCGGCGCGTGCGCGAGGGCCGCGCGCGCGACCGCCTGCGTGACCGCCGACAGGTGGTACGGCAGCCGCACGACGCGCAGGGCATCCACCAGGCGCGGGCTCGCGGCGAGGTAGCCGACGCGCGCCCCCGCGAGGCCGAACGCCTTGGACATCGTGCGGCTGACGGCCAGGTGCGGGTAGTCGCCGAGCAGCTCGAGCGCCGACGGGGTGCCCGTGCGGCGGAACTCGCCGTAGGCCTCGTCGACGACCACGACGCACCCGCCCGGCACGCGCGCGGCCGCGTCGAGCACGACGCGCACGGTGTCGGCGGGCAGCGCCGTGCCCGTCGGGTTGTTCGGGCTGGCCAGCAGCACGACGCTCGGCGCGTGCTCGGCGATGGTGGCGCGCGCGTGCTCCGCGTCGATCGAGAAGTCCTCGGCGCGCCGGCCGACGACCCACGCGGTCGACGTGTCCCGGGCGTACTCCGGGTACATGGAGTACGTCGGCGCGAACGACAGCGCGGTGCGACCCGGGCCGCCGAACGCCTGCAGGACGTGCAGCATGATCTCGTTCGAGCCGTTCGCGGCCCACACCTGCGCGGGGTCCAGGCGCACGCCCGACTCGGCGGCGAGGTAGTCCGCGAGGTCGGCGCGCAGCGCGCCGAAGTCGCGGTCGGGGTACCGGTTGAGCCCGCGCGCGGCCTCGGCGACGGCGGCCGCCACGTCGGCGACGACCTGCTCGGACGGGGCGTACGGGTTCTCGTTGACGTTGAGCAGCACCGGCACGTCGAGCTGCGGTGCGCCGTAGGGCTCGAGACCGGCCAGCTCGGGTCGCAGCGGCAGGACCGCGCCGGGGCGGTCGGGTGCGGAGGTCACGGTCCCCGAGTCTAGGGACCCGGCACGGGGTCGCCCGTCCACGCCCGGCCCCGGTCCGCCGGGCGTGGGTGTGGACGGCGCCGGGACGCCTGTCGGACGCGACGCCTACGCTGCCGGACGTGCCCGCCTCCCTCCCGCCCGACGCCGCGGCCCCCGCCGCGGCGACCGCCGTCGACCGCGTCGCGCTCCGCGCGCAGGCCGAGGAGGTGCTGCGCCGGCTCGTCGGCCGCGACGACGCGCGCCTCCACGAGGACCAGTGGCAGGCGATCGAGGCGCTCGTCGCCGACCACCGGCGCGTGCTCGTCGTGCAGCGCACCGGCTGGGGCAAGTCGGCCGTGTACTTCGTGGCGACGGCGCTGCTGCGCCGCGGCGCCGGCGGACCGCGCCGGGGGCCGACCGTCATCGTTTCGCCGCTGCTCGCGCTCATGCGCAACCAGGTGGAGTCGGCGCGGAAGGCGGGCATCGCCGCGGAGACGCTGAACTCGGCGAACGTGCAGGAGTGGGCGGACGTGCACGCGCGCGTCGCCGCGGGCGAGGTCGACGTGCTGCTCGTCTCGCCCGAGCGGCTCAACAACCCCGGGTTCCGGGACGAGGTGCTCCCCCGCCTCGCGCAGGACGCCGGCCTCGTCGTCGTCGACGAGGCGCACTGCATCTCCGACTGGGGGCACGACTTCCGCCCCGACTACCGCCGCATCCGCACGCTGCTCGGCGACCTGCCGGCCGGGGTGCCGGTGCTCGCGACCACCGCGACGGCCAACGCGCGCGTCACCGCCGACGTCGCCGAGCAGCTCGGCGGTGACGACGACGCGCCCGCGCTCGTCCTGCGCGGCTCGCTCGACCGCCCCAGCCTGCGGCTGCAGGTGACGCAGCTGCCGGACGTCGCGACCCGGCTCGCCTGGCTGGCCACGACGCTGCCCGCGATCGAGGGCTCGGGCATCGTCTACTGCCTCACGATCGCGGCCGCCGAGCAGGTCACCGAGCACCTGCGCGCCGCGGGGCTCGACGTGCGCACGTACACCGGCCAGACCGACCCGTCGGAGCGCGAGGCCGCCGAGGCCGACCTGCTCGCGAACCGCGTCAAGGCCCTCGTCGCCACGTCCGCGCTCGGCATGGGGTTCGACAAGCCCGATCTCGCGTTCGTCGTGCACGTCGGGGCGCCGTCGTCGCCGATCGCGTACTACCAGCAGGTGGGGCGCGCCGGGCGTGCGACCGCCCGCGCGGAGGTCGTGCTGCTCCCCGGCCAGGACGACCGCGCGATCTGGGAGTGGTTCGCCTCGAACGCGTTCCCGCCGGAGCAGGAGGTCCGCGCGACGCTGGCCGCCCTCGACATGCACGGCACGCTGTCCACCGCGCACCTCGAGACGTTCGTGAGCCTGCGCCGCACGCGGCTCGAGGGGATGCTCAAGGTGCTCGACGTGGACGGTGCCGTGCGGCGCGTGCGCGGCGGCTGGGAGTCCACCGGCGCGTCCTGGTCGTACGACGCCGAGCGCTACGACCGCGTGACGGCCGCGCGCCGCGCGGAGCAGGAGACGATGCTCGAGTACCAGCGCACCGACTCATGCCGCATGGCCTACCTGCGCGCGGCCCTCGACGACCCGGCGCTCGAGGACGGGTGGCGCTGCGGCCGCTGCGACACGTGCACGGGCGCCGTCGTCGGCTCCGCGCCCGCCGAGGACGCCGTCGCGTCGGCCCGCGACCTGCTGGCGGTGCCGGGCGAGCCCGTCGCCGCGCGCCGGCAGTGGCCCACCGGCCTCGCGTCGCTCGGGCTCGACCTGCGCGGGCGCCTGTCCGCCGACGAGCAGGTGGCCGAGGGCCGCGCGGTCGGACGGCTCGACGGCCTGGGCTGGGGCGTCCCGCTGCGCGCGGCGCTCCGCGACGAGGTGCCCACCGAGCTGCCCGTCGGGCTGCGCGGCGCGGTGCGCGACGTGCTCGCGGCGTGGCGGCCGGGCGTCGACGTGGTGGTGGCCGTCGGGTCGGCGAGCCGGGGCGCGCTCGTGGCGCACCTCGCCGCCGGGACGGCCCGGCTGCTCGACGTCCCGTGGGCGGGCACGCTCACCGCGGTGGGCACCCCGCCGCGGCACGACGTGAACTCGGCGCAGCGCCTCGCGGACGTCGTGCGGCACGTCGGCCTGCCGGACGACGTCGCGGCGGCCGTCGCCGGCCGCCGCGTCCTCCTCGTCGACGACCGCACCGACACCGGCTGGACGCTCACCGTCGCGGGGCGCCTGCTGCGGCGCGCGGGGGCGGCGGAGGTGCTGCCGTTCGTCCTGGGCGTGGGCTGACCCGCGTCGGCCGGACTCCGTCGGCCGGACTGCGTCGGCGGATCGGCGCCGCGCTCAGAAGCGCGCGCGGACCGCCTCGCCGTGCGCGGGGAGGCCCTCGGCGTCCGCGAGCGCGACGACCCGGTCGGCGACCTCGGCGAGCGCGTCGGCGTCGTACTCGATGACCTGCACCGCGCGGACGAAGGAGTGCACGCCCAGCCCGCTGGCGAAGTGCGCGCACCCCCCGGTGGGCAGGACGTGGTTCGAGCCCGCCATGTAGTCGCCGAGCGACACCGGCGACCACGGGCCGACGAAGATGGCGCCCGCGCTCGTCACGCGGTCCGCCCACGCCGCCGCGTCGACCGTCTGGATCTCGAGGTGCTCGGCGCCGTACGCGTTGACCACGTCCAGCCCGGCCTCGAGGTCGTCCACGAGGACGATCGCGGACTGCGTGCCCCGCAGCGCGGTGACCACCCGCTCGTGGTTCGTCGTGGCCTCCACGCGGTCGACCAGCTTGGCCTCGACGGCACCCGCGAGCTCGACCGACGGAGTCACCAGGACGGCCGCGGCGAGCGGGTCGTGCTCCGCCTGGGAGATGAGGTCCGCGGCGACGTGCACGGGGTCGGCCGTGCCGTCCGCGAGCACCGCGATCTCGGTGGGCCCGGCCTCCGCGTCGATGCCGACGAGGCCACGGACCAACCGCTTGGCGGCCGCGACGTAGACGTTGCCCGGGCCGGTGATGACGTCGACGGGCTCGCACAGGGTCTCGCCGTCGACCTCGTCGCTGCCCGCCGCTCCGTACGCGAGCATCGCGACGGCCTGGGCGCCGCCGACGGCGTACACCTCGTCGACGCCGAGCAGCGCGCAGGACGCGAGCACGACCGGGTCGGGCAGGCCGTCGCGCTCCTTCTGCGGCGGGGAGACGACGACCAGCGAGGCCACGCCGGCCTCCTGCGCGGCCACGACGTTCATGACGACGGAGGACGGGTACACCGCGAGGCCGCCGGGCACGTACAGGCCGACGCGGCGGACCGGGATCCACCGCTGCCGCACGCGCGCGCCGGGCGCGACGTCGACGGTGAAGTCCTGCGGGCGCTGCGCGCGGTGCACCTGCCGGACCCGCTGGATGGTCTCCTCGAGCGCTGCCCGCACCTGCGGCTCGAGCACCGCGAGCGACTCCTCGATGGCCTCCGCGGGCACGCGCAGGTGCTGCGGCCGGACGCCGTCGAACCGCTCCGACAGGTCGCGCAGCGCCCGTGCGCCGTCGGCGCGGACCTGCTCGAGGATCGGCGCGACCGCCGCGGCGGCGTGCTCGACGTCCAGCTCGGCACGGGGCAGCTCGGCGAGCAGCTCGCGACGGGACGGACGACGGCCGCGGAGGTCGATGCGGGAGATCACGCGCCGAGTCTAGGCGGGCCCGGTGACGTCGGTACGGACGTCCGCGTAGGCGGGCGTCGCCGCGGCGTACAGCGCGTCCCAGCTGCGGACGGGCCGCCCGGCGAGGTGGTCGTCCAGCTGGTCGAGGCAGGCGTGCCAGCCGCCGCCGTAGCCGCGCGCCGAGGCGTCCGCGAGGCCGGTGTGGCGCAGGAGCAGGCGCGTCCCGTCGCCGTCCGGGCGCAGCGCGACGTCGACGCGGGTCACCGTCTCGTCGGGGAAGACCCACGTGACCGCCAGGGCACGCGGCGGTTCGCACACCAGCACCTCGCCGGTCGCGTTCTCGTCCGCGTCGGGGACGTCCTCGCCCATCCGCAGCTCGTACCGCCCGCCGACGCGCGGGTCCACGTACAGCGGGCCGAGCCAGCGGGCCACACGCGCCGGTGCGGTCACCGCCTCCCACAGGTCGTCGACCGTGGTGGCGTACCAGCGCTCGAACCGCACCTCCACACCGTCCGGGCGCCGGGTCAGCACGCCGCGCACGTCGTCCGTCGATCCCGTCATCGTCCGCCTCCGTCGTCGTCCCGTGGGTCGTCCCGCGCCGGCCGGTCCGACCGCGGGCCTGCCTGCCGGTCCCTGTCCGCACCCGGGCCGTCCCGTCCCGCAGCGTGGCCGGCGGGCACGCGCCCGCGCGCCGCGGCCCGCCCGCGGGCGACCTCGGTCGCGAGTGCGTCGAGCCCCGTGCGCCAGTGACGCGTCATCGCGTCGGCCCACGTGCCGACCTCGTCGAGCGCCTCCGGACGCACCGCGTAGAGCCGGACCGGTCCGCGGGGGCGCGCGGTCACGACCCCCGCCTCGCGCAGCACGCGCAGGTGCCGGGACACCGCGGGCTGGCTGATGCCGTGCTCGGCGCCGACCGCCGCGGCGAGGTCGCCGGCCGGCCGCTCGCCGTCCGCCAGCAGCTCGACGAGCCGCCGCCGGACCGGGTCGCCGAGCGCGTCCATGGGGTGCACGGCACCATGTTTGCACCGCCGGTTATATAACACCAGAGGCAAATACGAGGGTCTCGCGCGCGAGCGCCACGCGCGCACCGCCGACCGTGCGGGATCATGGGCCCATGGACGAGGTGTACGTGCGCGACGACGTCATCCGGCTCGGTCAGCTGCTCAAGCTGGCGGGCGTCGCGGACTCCGGGGCGGACGCGCGGGCGCTCCTCGAGGACGACGCGGTGACGGTCGACGGCGAGCCGGAGAACCGGCGCGGCCGGCAGGTCGCGCGCGGCGCGGTCGTCGAGGTCGACCTGCCCACCGGGAAGGTCGCGTTCACGGTCGCCTGACGCACGGCGGGGTCGCACCGCCGGCACCGACGTCGCGTCGCGCCCCGCACGGCACGCGTCACGACCGCAGGACGCGGACGCTCACGCCGACAGGCAGCTCGGACCCAGCAGCGCCTTGAGGTCCCCGTACAGGGACGGCGACCGCTCGACCCGCAGCCCGTCGTCCAGCCGCATCACGGTGGTGCGGCCCGGGTTCGTGAGCCGCAGGTGCACCTCGGTCACGCCCGGGTGCGTCGAGAGGACCTCGCGCAGGCGCTCCACGACGGGCGGCGTGCAGCGCGACTCGGCGAGGGACACGACGACCGGCGCGTCGGCAGCCTGCGACACGTCCGGGATCGACACCTCCATCGCCTGGAGCTGCATCGTCTCGTCGCGCCGGCGCACGCGGCCGCGCACGACCAGCACCGCGTCCTCGGCCAGGGCGGTCGAGTAGGCGAGGTAGGTCTCGCCGAAGAACATGATCTCGACGGACCCCTCCATGTCCTCCAGCGTCACCGCGGCCCACGGGTTGCCCTGCTTCGACATCTTCCGCTGCAGGCCCGTGACCAGACCGGCGACCACGACCGTCGACCCGTCGGGACGCGCCTCGTCGGCGTTGAGCGTCGCGATGGACACGTCGGCCGCGGCGGACAGCACGTGCTCCAGCCCGGACAGCGGGTGGTCCGACACGTACAGGCCGAGCATCTCGCGCTCGAACGCGAGCCGCTGCTTCTTGTCCCAGTCGGGCAGGTCGGGGATCTGCACGCTGACGCCGCCACCCTCGTCGTCGCCGCCGAGGTCCGCGAACAGGTCGAACTGCCCCTCCGCCTCGCGCCGCTTGACGCCGATCACGGAGTCGACCGCCTGCTCGTGCACGAGCAGCAGCGCGCGGCGCGGGTGGCCCAGGGAGTCGAACGCCCCCGCCTTGATGAGCGACTCGATGGTCCGCTTGTTGCAGACGACCGCGGGGACCTTGTCGAGGAAGTCGGTGAACGACGCGAAGGCGCCCTTCTCCTCGCGCGTCGCGACGATCGCGTCCACCACGTTGGCGCCGACGTTGCGCACCGCCGTGAGGCCGAAGCGGATGTCCTTGCCGACGGCCGTGAAGTTGGCGGACGACGAGTTCACGTCCGGGGGCAGCACGGTGATGCCCATGCGCCGGCACTCGTTGAGGTAGAGGGCCGACTTGTCCTTGTCGTCGCGCACGCTCGTGAGCAGCGCGGCCATGTACTCGGTCGGGTAGTTCGCCTTGAGGTACGCGGTCCAGTACGACACGACGCCGTACGCGGCCGAGTGCGCCTTGTTGAACGCGTAGTCGGAGAACGGCAGCAGGATGTCCCAGAGGGTCTGCACCGCGGCCATCGAGAAGCCGCGCTCCTGCATGCCCTGCGAGAAGCCCTCGAACTGCTTGTCGAGCTCCGCCTTCTTCTTCTTGCCCATCGCGCGGCGCAGGATGTCGGCCTGCCCGAGCGAGTACCCGGCGACGCGCTGCGCGATCGCCATGACCTGCTCCTGGTACACGATCAGGCCGTAGGTCGTGCCGAGGATCTCCGCGAGCGGCTCCGCCAGCTCGGGGTGGATCGGCGTGACCTCCTGCGCGCCGTTCTTGCGCAGCGCGTAGTTGGTGTGCGAGTTCGCACCCATCGGGCCCGGCCGGTAGAGCGCGCCGACGGCCGAGATGTCCTCGAAGTTGTCGGGACGCATGAGGCGCAGCAGCGTGCGCATGCCGCCGCCGTCGAGCTGGAACACGCCCAGGGTGTCGCCGCGGCTCAGCAGGTCGTACGTCTTGCGGTCGTCGAGCGTCAGCTCCTCGAGGACGACCGGGTCCTTGCCGTTCATCACGATGTTCTCGAGCGCGTCGTCGAGGATCGTGAGGTTGCGCAGCCCGAGGAAGTCCATCTTGATGAGGCCGAGGCCCTCGGACGTCGGGTAGTCGAACTGCGTGATGACCGCGCCGTCCTGCGGGCGCCGCATGATCGGGATGATGTCGATGAGCGGCTCGCTCGACATGATGACGCCGGCGGCGTGCACGCCCCACTGGCGCTTCAGGCCCTCGATGCCCTTCGCCAGCTCGACGACGCGCTGCGCGTCCGGGTCGGCGGCATGGATCTGCCGGAACTCCTCGGCCTCGTGGTACCGCTTGTCGGCGGGGTCGAAGATGCCCGTGAGGCTGATGTCCTTGCCCATGATCGCGGGCGGCATCGCCTTGGTGAGCTTCTCCCCCATGGCGAACGGCATGCCGAGCAGCCGGGCGGAGTCCTTGAGGGCCTGCTTGGCCTTGATGGTGCCGTACGTGACGATCTGCGCGACGCGGTCCTCGCCGTACTTCTCCGTCACGTACCGGATGACCTCGCCGCGCCGGCGCTCGTCGAAGTCGACGTCGAAGTCGGGCATCGAGACGCGGTCCGGGTTGAGGAACCGCTCGAAGATCAGGCCGTGCTGCAGCGGGTCGAGGTCGGTGATCTTCATGGCGTACGCAGCCATGGAGCCCGCGCCGGAACCACGGCCCGGGCCGACGCGGATCCCGTTGTCCTTCGCCCAGTTGATGAAGTCGGCGACCACGAGGAAGTACCCCGGGAAGCCCATCTTCGTGATGACCTCGGTCTCGAACTCGGCCTGCTTGCGCACCTCGGCCGGGATGCCCTGCGGGTACCGGTGGTGGAGGCCCTTCTCGACCTCCTTGACGAACCAGCTCGTCTCGTCCTCACCCGCGGGGACGGGATAGTTCGGCATGTAGTTGGCCGAGGTGTTGAAGGAGACCTCGCACTGCTCGGCGATGCGCAGCGTGTTGTCGCACGCCTCGGGCAGCTCCGCCCAGATGCGCCGCATCTCGGCGGCCGACTTCACGTAGTAGCCGTCGCCGTCGAACTTGAACCGGTCCGGGTCCGACAGCGTCGAGCCGGAGTTGATCGCGAGCAGCGCCTCCTGGGACGCGCTGTCCTCCTGCTTGACGTAGTGCAGGTCGTTCGTCGCGACGAGCGGCGCGCCGATGTGCTCCGACAGCCGCAGCAGGTCCTTCAGGACGCGGGTCTCGATGTCGATCCCGTGGTCCATCAGCTCGACGTAGAAGAACTCCTTGCCGAAGATGTCCTGCAGCTCGCCGGCGACGCGGACGGCCTCGTCCCACTGCCCGAGCCGCAGGCGCGTCTGGATCTCCCCCGACGGGCAGCCCGACGTCGCGATGAGCCCCTTGCCGTAGCGCTGCAGCAGGTCACGGTCCATGCGCGGCCACTTGCCCATCTGCCCCTCGAGCGACGCCAGCGAGCTCGCGCGGAACAGGTTGTGCAGGCCCTCGTTGTCCCGGGCCAGCAGCGTCATGTGCGTGTAGGCGCCGCGCGCCGAGACGTCGTCCGCCTCCTGGCCCTGCCCGCCGAACCGCACGCGGGTCTGGTCGAACCGGCTGGTGCCCGGCGTGACGTACGCCTCGACGCCGATGATCGGCTTGATACCGGCGGCGGTGCCCTTGGCCCAGAAGTCGTACGCGCCGAACAGGTACCCGTGGTCGGTCGTCGCGATCGCCGTCTGCCCCTGCCGCTGCACCTCCGCGAACAGGTCACCGAGACGGGCCGCGCCGTCGAGCATCGAGTACTCGGTGTGCACGTGGAGGTGGACGAAGTCGGAGCCTCCAGCAGATGACATGCGGGCGATCCTACGTGCCCCCGCCGACACCTCCGCAGGCCCTCGCGCCGTGTCGGCGGGACACGCCGGGACCGCCCGTGAGGCTGCTCACGCGTACGTGGCGCGCAGCCTCTCGAGCCCGGCCGCGAGGTCCTGCGGGTACTCGCTCGACACCTCGAGCCACTGCCCCGTCCCGGGGTGCTCGAAGCCGAGGCGGACCGCGTGCAGCCACTGCCGCTCCACGCCGAGCCGCGCCGCGAGCGACGGGTCGGCGCCGTACGTGAGGTCCCCGACGAGCGAGTGCCGCAGCGCGGCCATGTGGACCCGGATCTGGTGGGTCCGTCCCGTCTCGAGGTGCACCTCGACGAGCGACGCGCCCGGCAGCATCTCGAGCACCTCGTAGTGCGTCACCGACGGCTTGCCGTCGGCGACGACGGCGAACTTCCAGTCCGACGACGGGTGCCGCCCGATGGGCGCGTCGATCGTGCCCGTCGTCGGGGACGGGTGCCCCTGCACGAGCGCGTGGTAGACCTTCTCGACCGTGCGCTCCTTGAACGCGCGCTTGAGCGCCGTGTACGCGTGCTCGCTCTTCGCGACCACCATGAGGCCCGTCGTGCCGGCGTCGAGCCGGTGCACGATGCCCTGGCGCTCCGCGGCACCCGACGTCGCGATGGTGTACCCCGCCGCCGCGAGCGCGCCGACCACGGTCGGGCCCGTCCACCCCGGCGACGGGTGCGCCGCCACGCCCACCGGCTTGTCGACGACCACGAGGTCGTCGTCGTCGTGCACGATGCCCATGCCCGGCACGGGCTCCGCCACCACCGCCGGCGCGGCCGGTGCCGGCACCGTGAGGTCCACCTCGAGCCAGCCGCCGGCGGGCAGCCGGTCGGACTTGCCGACCTCGCGGCCGTCGACGCGGACCGCTCCGTCCGCGGCGAGCTCCGCGGCCCGCGTGCGCGACAGCCCGAGCAGGCGCGCGAGGGCGGCGTCGACCCGCTCGCCCGCCAGCCCGTCGGGCACGGGCAGCGCGCGCGTGTCGCTCACGCCGCACCCCCGTCCCGCTGCGTCGGCGTGGCCGGGCCCGCCGGCGCCGCCCCGCGGTCGTGCCCCGCGGGTACGTCCGCAGCGCCCCGGGCCGGCGCCTGCGCGCCGTCCGCCGCGTCACCGTCCGTTGCGTCACCGTCCGTTGCGTCACCGTCCGTTGCGTCACCGTCCGTTGCGTCACCGTCCGCCGCGTCGCCGGTCGGCGTGTCGCCGTCGCGCGTGCCGTCCAGGTGCACGCCGCGCGCCGTGAGCAGCACGACCAGCAGCGCCGCCGAGACGATCGCGATGTCGGCGACGTTGCCGACGAACAGCTCGCCGTAGGCGAGGAAGTCGATGACGTGCCCACGTGCCGGGCCCGGCTCGCGCACCATGCGGTCGACGAGGTTGCCCAGCGCACCGCCGAGCAGCAGGCCGAGCGCGACGGCCCACCCCGTCGACCCGATGCGCCGCGAGGCCCGCACCACGACGACCACCACCACGACGGCGACGAGCGTCAGCACCCACGTCATGCCGGTCGCGATCGACAGCGCCGCGCCCGGGTTGCGGACGAGCTGCAGCCCGAAGAGGTCGCCCAGCAGGGCGACGCGCTCCCCCGGCTCCAGCGACGCGACCGCCCAGACCTTCGTGACCTGGTCGAGCAGGAGCACGCCCGCCGTCAGCCCGGTGAGGAGCGTCAGCAGGCGGCTCCGGCGGGCGCGCTCGGGGCGCGTCCACGGGAGCCGCCCGCCGGCGGACCCCCCGGGGACGTCGGGCTGGGCGGTCGTTCCGTCCGTCGTGGGCACCGCAGGAGTCTACGGGCGGGTCAGCGGCGCTCCTCGCGCTGCTTGCAGCCCACGCACAGGGTCGCGCGCGGGAACGCCTGCAGGCGTGCCTTGCCGATCGCGCGCCCGCACGACTCGCAGACGCCGAACGTGCCGGCCTCGAGACGCTCGAGCGCGTGCGCGGTCTGCTCCAGCAGGTCGCGCGTGTTGTTCACCAGCGTGAGCTCGTGCTCGCGCTCCAGCGCGGACGAGCCGGAGTCGGCCTGGTCGTCCCCGGCGCCGTCGCCGGAGTTGCGCAGCAGCTCGGACAGCTCGGCACCGGCGGCGAGCAGCTCGCCGGCGAGCCGTTCACGGTCGGCGGTGAGCTCGTCCGCCACCTCCTGGACCTCTGCCTGCGTCCACGGCTCCTCGCCGTCGCGGACCGGGAGCGCGCGCGTCGCTGCGCGCGGGCCCCCGTCGGTGCCGACCGTCAGCGTCGTCGGTGCGTCGTTCATGGTCACGGACGTTCCCCCCGTCTCGAGTGCCGCGACTGTATGCGCGTCCGCGTCGGGGCACAACAGGGCGGGGACCGCCCGGCTGCGGGCAGCACGACGCCGCCGGCCGCGCACCCACGACGGAGGGTGGCGGCCGGCGGCGGTGACGGTCAGATGCCCTGCTTCTCCGGGACCTGCTGGCCCTGCCCCGAGCGCGGCGGGAGCGCGTTGCCGCGGTTCTCGAGGTCGCCGAGCAGGTTCTCCAGGTAGCTCTTGAGGCGCGTGCGGTAGTCCCGCTCGAACACCCGGAGCTCGTCGATCTTGCGCTCGAGGAGCGAGCGCTCCTGCTCGAGCTGGCCGAGCGTGCGCTGCGACGTCTCCTCGGCCTCGCGGACGATGCGGTTGGCGCGCGTCTTGGCGTCGTTGATGAGGCGGTCCGACTCCTCCTGGCCGCTGCGGACGTAGTCGTCGTGCAGCTTCTGGGCCAGGGCGAGCATGCCCGTCGCCGACTCGGGCTCGTTGCCGCGCGGGGCGGGGGCGGGCGCCTGCACGACGGGCGGCTGCGGCGCGACCGCCGGCACGGGCGCGGGCTGCGGCTCGGGCACGGGGGCCGGCTCGGGCTTCGGGGCGGGGGCGGCCTGCTGGGCACCGGCACGGCTGAGCTCGGCGATCCGGCGCTCGGCCGCCGCGAGCTTCGTCTTGAGGTCCTCGTTCTCGCCCTGCAGGTCCCGCAGGGTGTTGACGACCTCGTCCAGGAAGTCGTCGACCTCGTCCTGGTCGTAGCCCTCGCGGAACTTGGTCGCCTGGAACTTCTTGTTCAGGACGTCGTCTGCGGTCAGCAGTGCCATCGTCGTCACCTCTGTCGGTCGTGCTGGCTCTGGCCGGCGGCAGTCAGTCCACCGACCGCCTCGGGCCACCGTAGCGGAGAAAACAAGCGTCGCACGTCCCGCGCAGCGCACCCCGCGGGGGCGCCGGACGGCGTCGTGCGGACCTCCGTCACACCCGTGCCAGCACCGACAGCAGCAGCGAGCAGCCGAGTGCGAGGACGAGGAACGCCAGGTCGAGTCGGACCGGCCCGAGGGCCAACGGGGGCAGCACGCGGCGCAGCGCGCGCAGCGGCGGGTCGGTCACGGAGTAGGTCACCTCGGCCACGACGAGCGCGACGCCCGTCGGCCGCCACTCACGCGCGAAGACCTGGACCCAGTCCAGGACGAGGCGCACGAGCAGCAGCAGGAAGAAGGCGAGGACGACGAGGTAGAGCAGGTTGGCCAGGAGACGCACGCGTCAACTCTGGTTGTAGAAGCCGGCGCGTGTCGAGTTGTCGGCCGGGGCCGCGTCCCCCGCCAGCTCGACGTGCGAGGGCGAGAGCAGGAACACCTTGCTCGTCACGCGCTCGATCGCGCCGTGCAGCCCGAAGATCAGGCCCGCCGAGAAGTCGACGAGGCGCTTGGCGTCCGCGTCGTCCATGTCCGACAGGTTCATGATCACGGGCGTGCCCTCGCGGAACGCCTCGCCGATCTTGCGCGCGTCGTTGTACGAGCGCGGGTGGATGGTGGTGATGCGACGCAGGTCCGCCTGCTCGCGCGGCGCCGGTGCGGCCTGCACCCGCGGCGTGCGGTGCAGGGGTGTCACCTGCGCCTCGTAGGGCTCCTCGGGCACGTCGACGACCTCCGGCTCCTCGTACTCGTCGAGGTACTCCTCGTGCTCGGTCCGGTCGTCGGCCAGGCCGAGGTACAGCATCGTCTTGCGCAGCGCTCCGGCCATCGCGTCGTCTCCCATCCGCCGGACCACCCGGCTGCCTCGAGCCGCACACCCGCCCGGCGACGGGGCCGGCGGGACGTGTGTGCGCTGGTGACGCTAGCAACGCGGGGGTCGTCGCGCGCTGCGACACGCGGGCGTGTCGCAACTCGTCGTGGCGCCGTTCGCGGCGCCGTCGCGGCAGGTCAGGACGGCAGCAGGCGGACGACGCCCGCGAGCCGGCCCGTGCGCGGCGCGGCCGGGTCGGCGTGCACCGCGCGGCGGTGCGAGTACAGGTCCGGGTCGGCGTAGGTGTCGCGCGGGTCGACCCGCACGGCACGCACGCCGCAGCGCGCCAGCACGGCACGCGCGCCCGCGCGCAGGTCGACCGCCGCGGTGCCCGCCCGCGTGCGGCCGGCCGCCTCGGGCACGACCGCCGCGACGTCGGCGCGGAGGGCGTCCGGCACCTCGTACGACTCCCCCGCGATGCACGGGCCGAGGACCGCGACGACGCGGTCGGCACGTGCGCCGAGCTCCTCCATGGCGGCCACCGTCGCCTGGAGGACGCCCGCGACCAGGCCCGGGCGCCCCGCGTGCGCGGCGGCGACCACGCCCGCCGCACGGTCGGCCAGCAGGACCGGCACGCAGTCCGCGACGTACACGCCGAGGGCGACGTCGGTGGCCGTGGTGACGAGCGCGTCGGCCTCGGCCACCCCGGTGGTGGCCGGGTCGCCGGCCGGGAGGCCGCCGACGACCACGACCGCCCGTCCGTGCACCTGCGTGGCGAAGACCACGGGGGCGCCGACCCGCTCGGCGAGGAGCTGCCGGTTGCGCGCGACGGCGGCGAGGTCGTCCCCCACCGCGAGACCGACGTTGAGCCCGTCCCACGGCGGTGCGCTCACGCCGCCGTCGCGTCGCGTGAAGCCGGCCCGCACCCCCGGTCCGAGGTCGACCGGGTCGAACGCGACGGCCGTCACGGCCCGCCCCTACTTGAGGAAGTCGGGCACGTCGAGCTCGTCGCGCTCACGCCGCGTCGGCTCGTCGGCGAACACCCGCGGCACCTCGAGCGGCCCCGTGTGCGGGGTCGGCTCGGGCTGCGTCGACAGGAACGCCGGCACCTCGCGGGCCTCCGGGGCCGGCGCAGGGGCCGCGCGCAGCGTGCCCAGCGGCACCAGGTCCTCGTCCTGCACCTGCACGGGACGCGGCGTCGGGAGCTGACCGGCCGACGGCGCCACGGGAGCCGGCGCCACCGCGGGCACCTGCCGGGCCGGCGCACCGACCTGGCCGAGCCCGCGCTGGTCGCGCCGGGACGGGCCGCCGCCGTCGAAGCCCGCGGCGATCACCGTGACGCGCACCTCGTCGCCCAGGGCGTCGTCGATGACGGCGCCGAAGATGATGTTGGCCTCGGCGTGCGCGGCCTCCTGGACCAGGCGCGCGGCCTCGTTGATCTCGAACAAGCCGAGGTCCGACCCGCCCTGGATCGACAGCAGGACGCCGTGGGCGCCGTCGATGCTCGCCTCGAGCAGCGGCGACGAGATCGCCATCTCGGCGGCCTGCACCGCCCGGTCCTCGCCGCGCGCGTAGCCGATGCCCATGAGGGCCGAGCCAGCGCCCTGCATGACGGACTTCACGTCCGCGAAGTCGAGGTTGATCAGGCCGGGCGTCGTGATGAGGTCCGTGATGCCCTGGACGCCGGACAGGAGGACCTGGTCCGCCGAGTGGAAGGCGTCGAGCACCGAGACCGAGCGGTCCGAGATGGACAGCAGCCGGTCGTTCGGGATCACGATGAGCGTGTCGACCTCGGCGCGCAGCGCGTCGATGCCCGCGTCGGCCTGCACCGAGCGGCGGCGCCCCTCGAACGTGAAGGGACGCGTGACGACGCCGATCGTCAGCGCGCCGAGCGAGCGCGCGATGCGCGCGACGACCGGCGCGCCGCCGGTGCCGGTGCCGCCGCCCTCGCCCGCGGTGACGAACACCATGTCGGCGCCGCGCAGGACGTCCTCGATCTCCTCCGCGTGGTCCTCCGCCGCCTTCTTGCCGACCTCGGGGTCCGCGCCGGCGCCGAGGCCGCGCGTGAGCTCGCGGCCGACGTCGAGCTTCACGTCGGCGTCGGACATGAGCAGGGCCTGGGCGTCGGTGTTGACGGCGATGAACTCGACACCCTTGAGGCCGACCTCGATCATGCGGTTCACGGCGTTGACGCCGCCCCCGCCGATGCCGACGACCTTGATGACCGCCAGGTAGTTCTGGGGAGCTGCCACGGTGGGTGCCTCTCGTTCGTGGGTCGCGGCCCCGGGGTGCCGCTGCTCGTGCTGCTGGTGCTGGTGACGGCACACGGTGCGTGCCGCCGCGTTGTCTGAACCTTCACCCTCAGGTCGAGGGTTAGAGTTATGTCAGGTGCGCTGCCGGTCGTGACGCTAGGTGGCGCCCTGCCCGCGATCAACGACCACCGTGCGCGTGTCGCGGACCTCCGTGCGGAGGTGCCTCACTCCCCTTCGCCGCCGCCCGCCGCCGCGGCGTCCGGCTCAGCGGGTGATCGGCATGCGCGGGGCGGAGACGTCGTAGACCGTCGCGCCCGCGGCCGTCGGCGCCGCCCGCAGCGCGGCGAGCACCGCCACCTTGAGCGGCGTCTCGTCCGCGCTCCCCCACTCGACGCGCGGGCCGTCGCGCAGCTGCATCGACACCGTGTCCTGCGTCGACGCCGCCACGCCCGCCACCTGCGCGAGCAGGTCCGGCGGCAGCTGCTCGAGCACGTGCAGCACCGCCGTGAGCGTGCGCGCGTCGCCGACCGGCACGTCGACGACCGGCAGGCCCTCGGGTGCCGCGTCGGCGCGGCCGACCTGGACGCCCTCCTGGTCGAGCAGCGCGAACCCTGTCGCCCCGCCGGCGGGCGGGGCCTCCTCGGGCACGGCCGCGACCGGCTCGCGGGACACCAGCTGGACGGCCAGCCCCTGCGGCCACTCCCGGACGACCCGCGCCTCGCGCACGCCCGGCACCTCGAGCACGGCGTCGCGCAGGCGGACCGTGTCGAGCCGCGGCAGCGGCGTGCCGTGGTGCTCCGCGACGACACCGAGCACCTGGTCGACGGCCACGACCGTCCCCGCGCCGGTCACCTCGACCTCGGCGGGGTCCAGCGCGAGCACGGGTGACAGCAGCAGCAGCCAGCCGAGCCCGCCCGCGACGAGCACACCCGCGGCGATGAGCAGCACCTGGCGCCGTGCGAGCGCCCGCTGCGCCCGCGCGCGCTCGGCGAACCGCTCGCGCGACGTCGTCGAGACGACCGCGGGGCGGACGGGCCCCGAGAAGCGGCCGACGGTGTACGTGGTGACGGTCCGCGTGGGCCCGGTGGCGGTGGTGGGCCCGGCGACGACGCGCGACGTGCCGCCCGTCGTGGTGGGCACGGGTCCGGTCCCGGGGCGGCGCGCGGACCCGGCGTCCGCCCGCGCCGGGGTGGGCCGCGACGGGACGTCGGCCCGTGGCGTCGCCGCGGGACGGGATCGTGCGTCGGGTGCCGGCGCGTCGGGCGGGGGCACGGCGGCCCCGGACCCCGTCGCGGCGGGCGGCTCGGCGCCGCGGTCGGGACGCGCCGCGCCGCGCCGCGTCGCACCGGGTCGGTCGCGACCCGGGCGGGACGTCCGCGCCGGGCCTGCCGGCCGGCGCGGGCGCGGTGCGGGCGGCCGGTCGGGGCTCACGGCACCGCACCGTCCACGGACGCACCGGCGTCGGCGGACGTGCCCCGCCCCTCGAGGGCGGCCAGCACGACCGGCCCGAGCTCGGTGACGTCGCCCGCGCCGACGGTGAGGACGAGGTCGCCGTCCCGCGCGAGCGCCGCCACGGCGTGCGCCGCACCGACCCGGTCGGGGACGAAGCGCGCCTTGCCGGGCGTCGGCACGGCGTCCGCCACGAGGGCGCCCGTCACCGCGGGGTCCGGGTCCTCGCGCGCGGCGTAGACGTCGGTGACGACCACGGCGTCGGCCAGGTCGAACGCCGCGCCGAACTCCGCCGCGAAGGTACGCGTGCGGGAGAAGAGGTGCGGCTGGAACAGCGCGAGCACCCGGCCGGTGCCGGCGACCTGCCGCGCGGCCGTCAGCAGCGCCGCCACCTCGGTGGGGTGGTGCGCGTAGTCGTCCACGACGCGCACGCCCGCGGCCGTGCCGCGGTCGTCGAACCGGCGGCCCGTGCCGGCGAAGGCGTCCAGGCCCGTGGCCGCGTCGGTCGACGCGACGCCGAGGCGGCGCAGCACGCACCACGCGGCGGCCGCGTCGAGCGCCATGTGCGCACCGGGCACGCGCAGCCGCAGCGTGACGGGGCCCGTGCCGTCGGCCGGCGTCAGAACGACCTCCCACCGGCCGTCGTCCGTGGCGCGGCTCGCGCCGACGTGCACGTCCGCGTCCTGCCCGACCCCGTAGGTGACGACGTCGGCGCCACGCCGCCGCAGCCCGTCCCGGGCGCTCGCGACGAGCCGGGCCGCGCCCGGGTCGTCCGCGCACGCCACGAGCAGGCCGCCGGGGCGCACGCGCGCGGCGAAGCGCACGAACGCCTCCTCGAACGCCTCGCGCGAGCCGTAGTGGTCCAGGTGGTCGGGCTCCACGTTGGTGACGACGGCGACGAGCGGCTCGTACGCCAGGAACGAGCCGTCGGACTCGTCGGCCTCGGCCACGAACGGGCCGTCCCCGTGCCGAGACCCGCCGAGGGTGCCCTCCGCCGACCGCACGACGCCGCCGATCGCGAACGCGGGGTCGGCGCCCGCGTGCACGAGCGCCGTCGCGATCATGGCCGACGTGGTCGTCTTGCCGTGCGCACCGGCGACCGCGACGGCGTCGCGGCCCGCCATCAGCGACGCGAGCGCCTCCGACCGGTGCAGCACCGGCAGCCCGCGCAGCTGCGCCGCGGCGACCTCGGGGTTGGACGCCCGGACCGCCGACGACACGACGAGGGAGTCGACGTCGTCGACGTGCGCGGCGTCGTGGCCGACGTGCACCCGCACGCCGGCCGCGCGCAGGCCGGCGAGCGCGGGGCCGTCGTGGGCGTCCGAGCCGCTGACCGTCAGCCCGCGCGACGCGAGCAGCGGCGCGATCGCCGACATGCCCGCCCCGCCGACGCCGACGAGGTGGACGCGGCCGAGGTCGGCCAGCGGCACGGGTCCGCGCGTGCCCGGGTGCGGCACGGCGGGGCCGTCGCCGGACGGCACGTCCGGCACCGCCGCCGCGCCGAGGGAGCCGAACGCCGCGAGGTCGCCCCCGGCCGACGTCCCGGCGCCCGCGGCCGCGACGCGCGCCGGGAGCTGCGCCTCCACGAGGGCCACGACGCGGGCCGCACCGTCGCGCACGCCCACCCCGGCGGCCGCGGCGCCCATCCGCAGCCGGGCCTCGGCGGCGTCCCCGGCGGCGAGCAGCACCGGCAGGTGCGTCCGCACCCAGTCGGGCGTGAGGTCCGCGTCCTCGACGAGCACGCCGCCCCCGGCCGCGACGACCGGCGCGGCGTTGAGGCGCTGCTCGCCGTTGCCCACGGGGAGCGGCACGTACACGGCCGGGATGCCGAGCGCGGCCAGCTCGCACACCGTGCCCGCACCGGCGCGGCCCACGACGACATCGGCCACGGCGAGGGCGTGCTCCATCGCGGTGAGGTACTCCAGCACGTGGTACCGCTCGGCGCCGGGCACGTCGGCCACGGCGGCGCGCACGTCGGCGTCCTTGCCGCGGCCCGTCAGGTGCAGCACCTGCGCACCGGTGGCGAGCAGGTCGGCCGCGGCGCCGGCGACGGCCCGGTTGACGCTCACGGCACCGAGCGAGCCGCCCGTGACGAGCAGCGTCGTGGCCTCGGGGTCGAGGCCGAGCGCGGCCGCCGCGGTGCGGCGCGTGCCGTCCGGGTCGGTCGCCCGCGCGTGCACGAGGTCCTGGACGGGGCGCCGCAGGGGCAGGCCGGTCACGTGGGCACGAGGCAGCTCGGTGCCGGGGAACGTGACGGCGACGGCGGCGGCCCCCCGGGCGCCGAGACGGTTCGCGAGGCCAGGCCGTGCGTTCTGCTCGTGCACCACCACGGGGATCCCCCGCCGGCGGGCGGCGAGGTACGCGGGTGTCGCGACGTAGCCGCCGAACCCGACGACGACCTGCGCGCCGATCGCGTCGATCGCCTCCTCCGCCGCGCCCACCGCGGCGCGCAGCCGCCCGGGCAGGCGGAACCAGTCGGCGGTGGGGCGGCGCGGCAGCGGGACGCGCGGCACGACGGCCAACGGGTACCCGTGCTCCGGCACGAGCCGGGCCTCGAGGCCCTCGGCCGTGCCGAGCACCGACAGGCGCGCGTCGGGGTGCCGGCGGCGCAGCTCGTCGGCGACCGCCAGCAGCGGGTTCACGTGGCCGGCGGTGCCGCCGCCGGCGAGGAGGACGGCGGGCGCGTCAGCCACGGGTCCGTCCGATCACCGCGAGCGAGCGGCGGACCACGGAGGGTCGCGCCGCGAGCGCCTCGGCGGCGCCGGGCTCCGAGCGGGCGAAGGAGATGAGGACGCCGAGCGCGGCCATCGTCACGATGAGTGCGGACCCTCCTGCGGACACGAGCGGCAGCGGCACGCCGATGACGGGCGCGAGGCCGATGACGACCGCGATGTTGATGGTGGCCTGGCCGACGACCCACGCGCAGATGCCGGCGGTGGTGATCTTGACGAACGGGTCGGGGTGCCGCCGGATGACGCGGATCATGGCGAACGCGAGCAGCGCGAACAGACCGAGCACGAGCAGCGTGCCCACGAGCCCGAGCTCCTCGCCGAGGATCGCGAAGATGAAGTCGTTGTGCGCCGCGGGCAGGTACGACCACTTCTCGCGGCTCTCCCCCAGGCCCAGCCCACCCAGGCCGCCCGTCGCGAGCCCCCAGCCGCCGTGCAGCGTCTGGTAGCACTCGTTGGTGACGTCGCAGGTGGCGGACAGCCACGACATGATCCGGTTGACGCGGTTCTCGCTGCCGATCGCGAGCAGGGCGACGCCCGCCGCGGCGACGAGGCCGGCGACGGCGAAGATACGCAGCGGCACGCCGGCGACGAACATCGCCCCCGCCACGAGCAGGACGAGGACGAGCGCCGTGCCGAGGTCGTGGCCGAGCAGCACCGCGCCGATGGCGAGGCCGGCGACGGGCACGGCCGGCACGAGCGCGTGCTTCCACTCGTGCAGCAGCGCGAGCTTGCGCGTGAGGACGGCGCCGAGCCACACGGCGAGGGCGAGCTTGACGGTCTCGGACGGCTGCGCGGAGAACCCGGGCAGGCAGACCCAGTTGCGGTTGCCGCCCGCGCCGCAGCCGAGCGGCGTGAACACGAGCATCTGGAACACGACGGCCGCGCCGAGCACCGGCCACGCGGCGGCGCGCAGCGCGCGCACCGGCATCCGCGACAGGACGAGCAGCGCCGGCAGCCCGATGAGCGCGTACTTCGCCTGGTCGAGGAACACCGCGTACGGCGAGTGCCCCTCGGCGAGCGACTCGACGCTCGAGCTCGACAGCACCATGACGAGGCCGACGACGACGAGCAGCGCGCTCGCGCCGACGAGCACGTAGTAGCTCGTGACGGCCGAGTTCCACGCGCCGAGGAAGGACGGCTCGCGACCCGCCAGGGGTGTGCCGCCGCCGGGCGTGCGCGTGCCGACCGCCGGGCCGGGGCCGGCGGTCGCCGTCACGGCCGGGCCTCCGGACCGTCGGCGCGCGGGCTCACCCCGTCCGCCCCGAGTGCCTGCACGGCGGCAGCGAAGGCGTCGCCGCGCGCCGCGTACGACGCGAACTGGTCCATCGAGGCGCTGGCGGGCGCGAGCAGCACGGTGACCGGGACCCCGGCGGGTGCCCCGGCCGCCAGCCGGCGGGCCTCCTGCACGGCACGGGTCATCACCGGCTCAGTCTCACCGGCGGGCACCTCGATCACCGGGACATCCGGTGCGTGTCGGGCGAGGGCGTCCCGCAGCGGCGCACGGTCGACGCCGATGAGGACGACGCCCCGCAGCCGGTCGCGGCGCGCGCGGACGAGCTCGTCGAACGTCGCGCCCTTGGCGAGCCCGCCGGCGACCCACACGACGGACCCCTCGCCGAACGCGGCGAGGGACGCCGCCGCCGCGTGCGCGTTCGTGGCCTTCGAGTCGTCGACGTACGCGACGCCGTCGACGCGCCCCACGGTGACGATGCGGTGCGCGCCCGGCCCGAACGCCCGCAGGCCGTCCCGCACGTGCACGGGCTCGACGCCGTGCGCGAGGGCCAGCGCCGCGGCGGCGAGCGCGTTGCGGACGACGTGCGGCGGCACGGCGCCGTCCGGACCCGCGAGCTGCGCGAGGTCCGCGAGCGTGCCGAGCTCGGCGGCGTGCGTGTGCCGCAGCCGCGCGAACCCGCGGTCGACGAGCACGTCCTCGACGAGGCCGACCTGGCCGACGCCCGGCATGCCGAGCGTGAACCCGACGGCCACGGCGCCGTCCACCACGTCGGCGTCCCGGACGAGCTGCTCGGTCACCGGGTCGGCGGCGTTGTAGACGCACGCGACCTGCGTGCGCTCGAAGACCCGGCCCTTCGCCTCGGCGTACGCCTCGAGCGACCCGTGCCAGTCGAGGTGGTCCGGCGCGACGTTGAGCACGGCGGCGGCCTGCGGCGACATCGAGTGGGTGAGGTGCAGCTGGAAGCTCGAGAGCTCGACGGCCAGCACGTCGACCTGCGGGTCGACCGCCGCGAGCACGACGGGCGTGCCGACGTTCCCGACGGCCGGGGCGTTGCGGCCCGCGGCACGCAGGATCGACTCGAGCATCCCGACGGTCGTCGTCTTGCCGTTCGTGCCCGTGACCGCGAGCCACGGCGCAGGCTCGCCGGCGCCGCCGTCGCGCGGGACGCGGACCTGCCAGGCGAGCTCGACCTCGCTCCAGGCCGGCACGTCCCGCTCGCGGGCCGCGGCCAGCAGCGGGTGGTGCGGCGGCAGGCCGGGCGAGGCCACCACCAGGTCGACGTCCGCGAGGCCGTCGGCCGCGAGGAACGCGTCGACGTCGTGGTGGTCCGCCTCCGCGGCGCGGTCGTCGAACGTGACGACGCGTGCACCGCGGTCGGTCAGGACCTGGGCCGCCGCCCGGCCGGAGACGCCGAGCCCGGCGACCAGGACCGTGCGGCCGTCGAACCGTGCGTCCACCTAGCCCGCCACCCACTCCGCGTAGAAGATGCCGACGCCGAGCGCCACGAACAGCCCGGCGATGATCCAGAACCGGATCACGATCGTGACCTCGCCCCACCCGGACAGCTCGAAGTGGTGGTGCAGCGGTGCCATCTTGAACACGCGCTTGCCCGTCATCTTGAAGAAGCCGATCTGGATGACGTCCGACAGCACGATGACGACGAAGAGGCCGCCGATGATCGCGCCGAGGATCTCGGTGCGCGTGAGGATCGTCAGCGCGGCGAGCGCGCCGCCGAGCGCGAGCGAGCCCGTGTCACCCATGAAGATCTTGGCGGGGCTGGCGTTCCACCACAGGAAGCCGAACAGCGCGCCCGTGATCGCGGCCGCCACGACCGCGAGGTCGAGCGGGTCGCGCGTCTCGTAGCACCGGGGCCCCGCCGTCAGCACCGACTGGCACGTCTGGTTGAACTGCCAGACGCCCACGAGCACGTACGCGCCGAACACGATGAGCGACACGCCCGTCGCGAGGCCGTCGAGCCCGTCGGTGAGGTTGACCGCGTTGGACCACGCCGTGATGAGGAAGTTCGCCCAGATGACGAACAGGAGCAGCCCGACGGTGGCGCCCGCGAACGCGAGGTCGATGTCCGTGTCCCGGATGAACGAGATGCGCGTCGACGCCGGCGTGCGGAACTGCGCGTTCGGGAACTGCAGGACGAGGACCGAGAACACGACGCCGACGACGCCCTGCCCCACGATCTTCCAGAACGGCGACAGCCCGAGGCTGCGCTGCCGCGAGATCTTGATGAAGTCGTCGAGGAACCCGACGACGCCCAGGCCGGTCATGAGGAACAGCGCGAGCACCGCGGACGCGCTGGGCGTCGTGCCGGTGAGCAGGAGGCCGACGAGCCAGCCCAGCAGCGTCGCGCCGATGATGACGACGCCGCCCATGGTCGGGGTGCCGCGCTTGGTGAAGTGCGCGGTCGGGCCGTCCTGCCGGATGAACTGGCCGTACTGCTTCCTGACGAGGAAGCGGATGAACAGCGGCGTGCCCAGCAGGGCGACGAGCATCGCGATGCCGCCCGAGATGAGGACGGCCCTCATGCGCCGGCCTCCACGAGGCGGTCGCCGAGCCGCCACAGGCCGGCGCCGTACGAGGACTTCACGAGGACGACGTCACCCGGGCGCAGCTCCTGCTCGAGGAACGCGGCGGCGTTCTCCACGTCGTCCGCCAGGACGACCTCGTCGCCCCACGAGCCCTCGTGGTTGGCGCCGTCCCGGATGGCCCGGGCGCCCTCGCCCACGACGACCGTCAGGCCGATGTTGAGCCGGACGACGAGCCGGCCGATCGCGTCGTGCGCGGTCCGGTGCTCGTCGCCGAGCTCGAGCATCTCCCCGAGCACCGCGACCGAGCGCCGCTCGCGGCCGGCGATGACCGCCAGCGCCTTGAGCGCCGCGCGCATCGAGTCGGGGTTCGCGTTGTAGGAGTCGTCGACGACGGTCACGCCGTCGGGACGCTCGACGACGTGCATGCGGTGCGGCGAGAGCGCGTCGGCGGCGCTGAGCCCGGTCGCGACCTCGTCGATCGTCAGGCCGACCGCCAGGGACGCGGCGGCCGCGGCGAGCGCGTTGTGCACGTGGTGCTCGCCGACCAGGCGCAGCGCGACCTCGCGGTCCTCGCCCGTGGGCACGTGCCGGAGCCGGAACCGCGCCCGTCCCAGCGCGTCGAGCGCGACGTCCTCCGCGCGGACGTCCGCGTCCGACGACGCGCCGAAGAGGACGACGGGGCCCGGTGCGGCGACCGCCATGGCGCGCACGCGGTTGTCGTCGGCGTTGAGCACCGCGGTCCCGCCCGGGACGAGTCCCGCGACGATCTCCGCCTTGGCCCGCGCGACGGCGTCGATCCCGCCGAACCCGCCGAGGTGCGCCTGCCCGACCACGAGCACGACCGACACGTCCGGCGGCGCGATGTCGGTGAGGTAGGTGAGGTGGCCCGGCCCGCTCGCGCCCATCTCGAGCACCAGGAACCGGGTCGCCTCGTCGGCGCGCAGCACCGTCAGCGGCAGGCCGATCTCGTTGTTGAACGACCGCACCGGGGCGACCGTCGGGCCCGCGGCGCCGCACAGCTGCGCGAGCAGGTCCTTCGTCGTCGTCTTGCCGACGGACCCGGTGACGCCCACGACGCGCAGGCCGCTGCCGCCCGGCTCGACGGCCGCCTCGCGCAGGCGTGCCAGCACGTCGCGCGCGAGGTCGCCCAGCGCACGCTCGACGTCGGGCACCACGACGCAGGGCAGCGGGCCGTCGGGGCCGTCCAGCGGACGCGCCGCGAGGACGAGCGCCGCCCCGGCCGCGACCGCGCCCGCGGCGAAGTCGTGCCCGTCGACGTGCTCACCGGGCAGCGCGACGAACAGCCCGCCGGGCAGCACCTCCCGGGAGTCGACGACGACGGGTCCGGCGACGACGGTCCCCGGTGCGGTGCCGGACAGGGCTCCGCCGGTCGCGGCCGCGATCTCGGCCGCCGTGAGGGCGATCACGCGTGCTGCTCCTGATCCTGGTGCAGTCGCCGGTCCTGCGCCTGCACCCC
The DNA here is from genome assembly GCF_042667215.1 of Cellulomonas sp. NPDC057328. Lineage (NCBI taxonomy): Bacteria > Bacillati > Actinomycetota > Actinomycetes > Micrococcales > Cellulomonadaceae > Cellulomonas > Cellulomonas sp. NPDC057328. Next base: position 28,140 of record NZ_JBHUZW010000039.1, read on the forward strand.
CTGCGCGCGGGCGGCGAGGAACACGTCGCGGTCGTTGTAGCGGTGGAACACCCCGGCGATCTCCTGGGTCGGTTCGTGGCCCTTGCCCGTGACGATGACCGTGTCCCGGTCACCGGCGAGGGCGAGGGCGTCGCGGATGGCCTGCGCGCGGCTGGTCGCCTCGTGCACGTCGGCCAGGTCGGGACGGACGTCCCGCACCCCGTCGAGGATCGCCGCGCGGATCGCGGCGGGGTCCTCGGAGCGGGGGTTCTCGTCGGTGACGACGACGACGTCGGCGAGGCGCGCGGCGACGCCGCCCATGATCGGGCGCTTGCCCTGGTCGCGGTCGCCGTCGGAGCCCAGCACCAGGACGAGCCGCCCCGGCGTGATGGGACGCACCGCGGCGAGCGCGAGCTCCAGCGCGTCGGGCGTGTGCGCGTAGTCGACGAGGCACAGCGGCCACCCGTCGCCGCGCTCGACGACGCGCTCCATGCGGCCCGGGATCGCGTGCGCGGCCCCCACGGCGGCGATCGCCACGTCCAGCGGCACGCCCGCGGCGTGCGCCAGCACTACCGCGAGGGCCGCGTTCGACACGTTCACCAGGCCGGGCAGCGGGCTCGCCGCCTCGTGCTCGGTGCCGTCGGGCCCGCGCAGCGTGAACCGGGAGCCGACGCCGTCGAGCCCGATGTCGGCCGACACGACGGCCCAGTCCGCGTCGGCCGCCTCCGGGGCGCCGACGTGCGTGGCGACGGTCTCGACGGGCACCGGGGACTCCGCCGCGAGCCGTCGCCCCCAGGCGTCGTCGACGACGACGACGCCGCGTCGCGCCTGCCCGGCCGCGAACAGGCGGGACTTGTCGCGGAAGTAGCCCTCCATGTCGCCGTGGAAGTCGAGGTGGTCGCGCTGCAGGTTCGTGAACCCGACGACGTCGAACTCGACGCCCCCGACGCGCCCCAGCGCGAGCGCGTGCGACGACACCTCGGTCGTCAGCGCGGTCGCGCCGCGCTCGAGCGCGAGGGCAAGCAGGTCCTGCAGCACGGGCGCCTCGACGGTCGTGCGCGGGCTCTCGACCGCGTCCTCGCCGATCCGGAGCTCGACCGTGCCGAGCACGGCCGTGCGGGCGTGGTGGGCGCGCAGCGCCGCGTCGACGAAGTAGGTCGTCGTCGTCTTGCCGTTGGTACCCGTGACGCCGACGGTGACAAGCCGGCGCGCGGGCTCGTCGTGGAACCACGCGGCGACGGGGCCGGCGACCGCGCGCGGCGAGGCGGCGAGGACCACCGGCACGGTGCCCGCACCGGCCTGCTCGCGCAGGAGCTCCGCGCCCGCGGCGTCGGTGAGCACCGCGACGGCGCCGGCCGCGACCGCGTCGCCGGCGAAGCGCGCGCCGTGCACCTTGAGCCCCGGGACCGCGACGAACAGGTCGCCCGGCACCACGTCACGGCTCGCCATCGTGACGCCGCCGAAGGTCACGTCCTCCCCGGCCGCGTCGACCAGGGAGAGCCCGAGGGACGGGCCCAGCGCGGACACGAGGTCGCCGACCCTGCGGACCGGCGGGTGCTCGGGGCGCAGCCGGCCCAGGGGGGACGTCATGGGGAGGAATCTACCCCGGCCGGTCGTCACCACGTGGTCGGGTACAGCGTCGCCGGCACGCCGGACGGCGCGACGCCGAGCTGCTGCAGCGCGTACTGCGTGAGCGAGCTGAACAGCGGCGCCGCGACCGTGCCGCCGTAGATCGACGTCTTCGGGTCGTGCAGGATGACGGCCGTCACCACCTGCGGGTCGTCGACGGGCGCGACGCCGATGAACGACGACGTGTAGCCCGAAGGGTTGAACTTCTGCGCGGTCCCGGTCTTGCCGCCGACGCGGTAGCCGGGGATCGCCCCGCTCGAGCCGGTGCCGTCCACGACGGTGCTCTCCATCATCGACAGCACGGCGTCCGCCGTGGCGGACGACACGACCCGCGTCCCCTCGGGCTGGGCCTCCGGGTGGAACGTCCCGTCGGGCGACGTCCACCCCGCGATGAGGTGCGGCTCCGCACGGACGCCGTCGTTCGCGATCGTCGCGAAGACGCTCGCCGCCTGCAACGCGTTGACCGACACCGCCTGGCCGAACAGCACGGCGTACTCGTCGCGCCCCTGCCACTTGTCGGGGGTGCGCAGCAGACCCGCCGACTCGCCGGGCAGCTCGATGCCGGTCTGCTGCCCGAAGCCGAACGCCGTCATGTACTGGTGCCGCTGCTCCTTCGTGAGCCGCTCGCCGATGAGGATCGTGCCGACGTTCGACGACTCCGCGAAGATGCCGGTCGCGGTGAGCCGCTGCACCGGGTGGTCGTGGGAGTCCTTGATGGTCTCGCCGTGCGGGGTCTGCCAGCGGTCACCGACCTCGAACGTGTCCGTCGGCGTGACGAGGCCCTGCTCCAGCGCGGCGGCCATCGTGACCACCTTGCTCGTCGAGCCCGGCTCGAAGACCTGCGTGACCGCGGCCGAGAGCGCCCCGGCGCCCTGCTCCCCCGGGTCGTTGGGGTCGATCGACCCCGAGTCGGCCAGCGCGAGGACCTCGCCGTTCGGGCGCATGACGACGACCGCGCCGCCCGTGGCCCCCGTCGCCGCGACCTGCTCCTCGAGCTCCGCCTGCGCCTTGTACTGCAGGTCGGACTTCAGCGTGAGGCGCACGGAGTCGCCCGTCCGGGCCGGCGTGCCCTCCGAGACGCCGCCCGGGATCGGCTGGCCGCCGCGGCCGCGCTCGAAGCTCTCGTGCCCCGGCGTGCCGTGCAGGCGCTCGTCGAGCGTCAGCTCGAGCCCTTGCAGACCCACGCCGGACGAGTTGACGAAGCCGAGCATGTTCCCGGCCACCGCGCCCTTGGGGTACACGCGGTCGGCGACCTTGTCGACCATGATCCCGTCGATCCGCAGCGCGCGGATCTCGCGGGCGACCTCGGGCAGCACGTTCTTCTGCACGTACACGAACGTCCGGTCGCCCACGAGACGCCCGCCGAGCTCGGCGGGGTTCGCCCCGAGCAGGGGCGCGAGCCGCGCGGCGACGCCCGCCGGGCCGTCCTCGCCGTCCGAGCCCCGGGCGCGGTACGTCGCCATCTTCGTCTGGTCCACCGCGATCGTGTAGCGCTCGACCGACGTGGCGAGCACGACGCCGTCGGCGTCGGTGATCTCGCCGCGGGCGCCGAGGACCTGGTAGCTCGTCATGCGGGCCGCACGCGCCTGCTCGGCGATCTCCGGGCCCTTGAGCACCTGCACGTACACGAGCCGGCCCGCGAACAGCACGAGGAGGAGCGCGAAGGTGAGCGCCAGCGTGAGGACGCGCCCCCGCGACGCCGGCTGCACCGGCCGGGCCGGGGCCAGCCGGAGCAGGCCGGGCCCGCCGGGGGGACGGGTCGTCGCGGCACCGGTCCCCGCTCCGCGCGCGGTCGTGCCGCGGGTCGTCGTGCCGCGGGTCGTCGTGCCGCGCGCCGTCGTGCCCCGCGTCGTCGTGCCCCGGGTCGTCGTGCCCGGGGTCGTCGTGCCGCGGGCGGCCGAGCCGCGCGCCGAGGTGCCGGGCGTCGCGCCCCCGCGCGCCCCCGTGCGGGGTGCGGCGCCGTCGCGCGGCACGCGGGTGCCGGACGTCGCCGGGGTGCCCGCGCGACGACCGACCGGGTCCTGCGCCGGCGGGCGGCGCGGGGCGGTGCCGGTGCGCTCGCTCACGCCGCCCACGGTGCCACGCGCGGCGGCCGGGCCCGCGGCGACGCGCCCGGACGGCTCGCGGG
>NZ_JBHUZW010000040.1:0-31555 GCF_042667215.1 Cellulomonas sp. NPDC057328
CCCCGGAGCGGGGGACCGCCGCCGGCCGTCGTCCGTCGGTCCCCGTGCGCCGGCGTCAGGCCGCCACGCGGCGGACCGTCCACCCGAGCACCCCGGACAGCAGCGACCACACGGAGACGCCGACGAGGAGGTTGACGACGCCGGTGGCGACGCCCGCGCCCACCCCCGCGGTCGACGTCAGCGGCAGCAGCGTCGCGACGAGCGTCACGAGCGCGAGGATCCACCCGAAGAACGCACCGGGGCGCGGCGTGGTCAGCACGAGCACGTGCAGCAGCCCCGCCGCGGCGACGGCGGCGAGCGCACCGCCGAGCACGTAGGTCGCCATCGCGGACCCCGCGCCCCCGCCGACGGCGAGGTCGATCCGCAGGATCCGCTCGAGCACGAGGACGCCCACCACGCCGACCAGCGCGGCGACGAGGGCGGTCGCCGCGGCCCCGGACCAGAACCGGCGGGTCTCCACCGTGAGTCGCGTCGCACGCGGCGCCTCGGGCCCGGCGGTGGCCGCAGGCACGGCGACGGGTGCGGGCACGGCGACGGGTGCGGGCGTGTCCGCCGCGGCGGCGGGCGCGCGGGACGCGGCGGGGGCGACCGAGGGCGGCGGCGCGGCCGTCGCGGGCGGCACGGCCGGCGGCGGCGCCCACGCGGGGGCGGGCGGCTCGGCGGGGCCGCCGGGGGAGGGGTGCGACATGGCCGGCTCCTGTCTCGTCGCCCGCGCCGGTCCGGCGGTCCGCGGGCGGAGCACACGCTAGCCCGCGGCGTCCGGTTCGGCACGGATCGCCCGGGTCGTCACCCGCACGGGTCCGCCGCGCCGGTCCGGATCGTGGACGTCGTCGCCCGCGGCCCGGACCTGTGCCACCATCGCCCCTGTGACCCGCTTCACGCTGATCATCGTGTAGCGCGTCGGCCGACCAGCCGACGCGCAGACCTCCCGTACCCCGGGGGGTCTTTTTGTTGGTCCGCACGCCCGCCCGGCACCACCCCCGCCGGGCGGCACGTCGACCGGGCACCGGCACCACCCCTCGCCGGTCGCGGCACCCGCCGCCCGCCCCCGACGCACGCCCGCACCGCCCGAGGAGTCCCCGTGACCGACCGCTCGTTCCACGTCTACGACACGACCCTGCGCGACGGCGCCCAGCAGGAGGGCATCGCGCTGTCGGTCGCCGACAAGCTGACGATCGCCGGCCTGCTGGACGAGCTCGGCGTGGGGTTCATCGAGGGCGGGTGGCCCGGGGCCGTGCCGAAGGACACCGAGTTCTTCCAGCGCGCCGCGAAGGAGCTCGACCTGCGCAACGCCGAGCTCGCGGCGTTCGGCGCGACGCGCAAGCCCGGTACGCGGGCGTCGCAGGACCCGCAGGTGCGGGCGCTGCTCGACTCGGAGGCGCCCGTGGTCACGCTCGTCGCGAAGAGCGACCTGCGCCACGCCGAGCGCGCGCTGCGCACCACCGGCGAGGAGAACCTCGCGATGATCACCGACACGGTGACGTTCCTGCGGCGCGAGGGACGGCGGGTGTTCGTCGACGCCGAGCACTTCTTCGACGGGTTCGGGTTCGACGCCGCGTACAGCCGCGCAGCGGTGCTCGCGGCGTTCGAGGCGGGCGCCGAGGTGGTCGCCCTGTGCGACACGAACGGCGGCATGCTCCCGGACCAGGTCCGCGACGTCGTGCTCGACGTGCGCGCCGCCGTCGGGCCGGCCGCGGTGCTCGGCATGCACGCGCACAACGACTCGGGGTGCGCGGTGGCCAACACCATCGCCGCCGTCGACGCGGGCTGCGCGCACGTGCAGGGCACCGTCAACGGCTACGGCGAGCGGACGGGCAACGCCGACCTCCTGTCGGTCGTCGCGAACCTCGAGCTCAAGCGGGGGCGCAGCGTGCTCGCGCGCGCGGCCGACGGCGACGGCGGCCTGCCCGAGCTCACGCGCATCGCGCACGCCATCAGCGAGATCACCAACATCTCGCCGTTCGCGCGGCAGCCGTACGTGGGCGCGAGCGCGTTCGCCCACAAGGCGGGGCTGCACGCGTCCGCCATCAAGGTCGACCCCGACCTGTACCAGCACACCGACCCGGCGTTGGTCGGCAACGACATGCGCATGCTCGTCTCCGAGATGGCGGGGCGCGCCTCGATCGAGCTCAAGGGCCGGCAGCTCGGCATCGAGCTGGCGGCGCACCCGGACGTGCTCTCGCGCGTCACCGGCCGGGTGAAGGACGCGGAGGCGAACGGCTACACGTTCGAGGCCGCCGACGCGTCGTTCGAGCTGCTGCTGGTCGAGGAGATGGACGGCGCGCGCCCGGCGTACTTCCGCGTCGAGTCGTGGCGCACGATCGTCGAGCGCAACGGCGGACGCGGCGCGCCGGCGGTGGCGGAGGCGACCGTGAAGCTGCACGCCGGCGGCGAGCGGATCGTCGCCACCGCGGAGGGCAACGGCCCGGTCAACGCCCTCGACCAGGCGCTGCGCACCGCGCTCGTGCGGGTCTACCCGGAGCTCGAGGCGTTCGAGCTCATCGACTTCAAGGTCCGCATCCTCGACCAGACGCACGGCACGGACGCGATCACGCGCGTGCTCATCGAGACGACGGACGGGCAGACGTCGTGGAGCACGGTCGGCGTGGGCCCGAACATCATCGAGGCGTCGTGGGAGGCGCTCACCGACTCGGCGATCTGGGGCCTGCGGCACGCGGGCGTCCCGACGCGCTGAGCCGCACGGCGACGCGACGCCGCGCAGAGGTCCGCGCGGCGTCCTAGCCTCGGGGGTGGCCCGACGACGGGCCCTGGCGAGCGGAAGGAGCCCGCGTGCCCGGCACGGACCCGCAGCACGGCCCGCGTGCCGACGGCGGCGCGAGCGCGCCCGCCGAGGACGGCCGGCCCGCGCCGGCCGGGACGCCGCGGTCCCGCCGCCCGTGGGGCCCCTGGGTGCTCGCCGCCGTGCTCGCGGTCGCGGTCCTCGTGCTGGTCCAGCCGTGGGGCGCGGGCGCGCCCGTCCCGACACCGATCGCGACCGGCTCCGCGTCGTCCGCGCCCGCCCCGCAGGAGCCGACCCCCACCGCGGCGCCCTCCGCCGGGCCGTCGACCGCCGACGTCGTCCTCGACGCGACGACGCTGCCCGGGCTGCTCCTCACGCGCGCGGACGTCGAGGCGGCCGTGCCCGCCGCGGAACCCGGTGTGAGCGCGGGCCCGCCGTCCGGGCAGACGCCGTGGGGACTGCCGCCCGGGGGCGCGGTCGAGCCGGCGACCTGCACGACCGCGGTGACGGTGGTGCCCGGCCCGCCCGTGGCGCACGACGCGCTGGCGTGGGCGAACGAGGAGGTCCGCGTCGAGCAGGACGTCGTGCTCCTGGCCGACCCGGCGGCGGCGCGCGAGGCGTTCCGGGCGCTCGTGACAACGGTCGACGTGTGCACGGAGTACACGGTCGCGGACGCGGCCGGCGGGCAGACCCGGTGGGTGACGCAGCCGGCGATCGAGGGGCAGGGGCTGCTGCCGGAGATCGTCCAGGAGGTCACCGTGCGCACCGGCGAGGACGAGCCCCGTGCGCGGTACGTCGGCCACGCGCTCGTCGGCAACGCGATCGTCAGCTGGACGGCGACGGCGCTCGACCCGGCCGCGCGCGAGAACGCGGCGGACGTGCTCGGCACGACCGGCGAGGTGAGCATGATGATCGAGGAGCGCGTGCTCGCGGCGGTGCGCGCGCTGCCGTGACGCGTGCCACCGGGCCGTCCGCCCGGGGCCGTCCGCCCGCGCGCCCGGCCTAGGGTGGACCCGTGCACGGTGAGTACAAGGTGCCCGACGGCAAGCTCGTGGTGGTCGACCTCGACGTCCGGGAGGGGCGCCTCGCGGACGTGCGGGTGTCCGGGGACTTCTTCCTCGAGCCCGACGACGCGCTCGAGGTCCTCGGCGAGGCGCTCGCCGGTGTGGCGCGGGACGCGCCGGTGGCCTCGCTCGTGCAGGTCCTCGACGACGCCCTGACGCTCGCGCAGGAGCAGGGCCGCGTCGCCGGGCCCGTCGCCATGGTCGGGTTCGACACGCGTGCCGTCGCCGTGGCGGTCCGGCGGGCGCTCGGGCTCTCCACCGGCTGGTCCGACCACGAGTTCACGCTGCTGGACCCGGGTGTCCTGCCGCCCGCGATGCACACCGCGCTCGACCAGGTGCTCACCGAGGAGCTCGCGGCCGGCCGGCGCGGCCCGACGCTGCGGTTCTGGGAGTGGCAGGAGCCGGCCGTGATCATCGGCTCGTTCCAGTCGCTCGCGAACGAGGTCGACGCCGAGGCCGCCGCCCGGCACGGCGTCACGGTGGTGCGCCGCGTCAGCGGCGGCGGCGCCATGTTCATGGAGGCCGGCAACTGCATCACGTTCTCGCTCGTCGTGCCGCCCTCGCTGGTCGACGGCATGTCGTTCGAGGACTCCTACACGTTCCTCAACCAGTGGGTGCTCGGCGCGCTCGCGGACGTGGGGGTGCGGGCGACGACGACCGGTCTCAACGACATCGCGTCCCCGGCGGGCAAGCTGGCGGGGTCGGCGCAGAAGCGGCTCGCGAGCGGCGGCGGCGCCGTGCTGCACCACGTGACGATGTCCTACGACATCGACGCGGACAAGATGCTCGAGGTGCTGCGGATCGGCCGCGAGAAGATGTCCGACAAGGGCACGCGGTCGGCGAACAAGCGGGTCGACCCGGTGCGGTCGCAGACGCAGCTGCCGCGCGAGCAGGTGATCGCGGCCTTCGTCGCCCACTTCCGCGCGCGGTACCGCACGGTGGACGGCGCCCTGCGGCCGGAGGAGCTCGAGCGCGCGCGCGAGCTGGTGGCGACGAAGTTCACCGACCCGGCCTGGACCGCCCGCGTGCCCTGACGGCGTCCCCCCGTCCGGCCCTGGTCGGCACCTGCTCGGCACGTCCTCGGCCCTGCTCGGTCCGGACCGGTCAGTGCGGCCAGGTGAGGACGACCGCGACGGCGGCCGCGCCGATCGCGACGAGCCCCGCGGCGCACGCCGTCACGAGCCGCCCGCCGGGCGTGCCCGTCCCCGCGGACCCGAGCCGGGCGGCGGTCCGCCGCTCGCGGGACGCCACGAGCACGAGCACCGCCAGGACCGTGCCGCCCACGGCCACGGACCAGCCCGCCGGGCCCCACGTCTCCGCGAGCAGGCGACCGGCCGCGACGGCGCCGCCGAGCAGGCCCAGCGCCGTCCGCCGCCACGCCAGCGCGGTGCGCTCCCCGGCGAGCGGGTCGACGGCCGGCGCGGCACCGCTCACGCGAGCACCAGCCCGACGAGCACGAGCACGCCCGCGGCCGCGACGCCGACGACGAGCAGGCCGAACGCCGACGGCGCCGGCAGCGGCTCCGCCCGGCGCATCGCGCGCTCGGCCCGCGCCCACCCGACCCAGGCCAGCACGGGCGCGAGCACGCCGAGCGCGACGAGCAGGACCGCCGCCGTGAGCCGCAGGCGCGGCTCGATCGGCAGGTCGAGCGCCTCGAGGGCGACGCCGCCCGCGAGGAGCGCGAGGGCGGTGCGCGCCCACGCGAGGAACGTGCGCTCGTTCGCGAGGGAGAACCGGGCGTCGGGCTCGGTGCCGGTCGCGTACACCCAGGTGGGGAAGCGGCGGCGGGGGCGGGGCGCGGGGGCGTCCATGGCGCCATCCTCGCAGCGGTGGCCTGCGGACGTATCACCGGCGGTGCGCGGCGCTCCTGCCCGTGACCACGGAGGTGACGACCGGACCGGGAGGTGGACGGTGACGCAGGACGAGCGGGAGCGGCGACGGCTGGACGTGCTGGCCCGGCGTGAGCTGCTCGCGCGCGACGCGGTGCGCCGGCGCGCGGCCGCGCGTGCCTACCGCGCCGGTGCGCTCGCGTCGGCCGGCGGCGGGGTCCGCGCGCCGAAGACGGCCGTGCCGATGCGGACGACGGTCGCGCCCTCCGCGACGGCGGCCTCCAGGTCGTCGCTCATGCCCATCGACAGCCCGCGGGCGTCGGCGGTGCCGGGCGCGCCGCTCGCGACGACGTCGTCCCGGATGCTGCGCAGGAGCGCGTAGCCGGCGCGGACCCGGTCCACGTCGGACGTGCGGGCGCCGACGGTCATGAAGCCGGCGAGGCGCAGACCGGGCAGCGCGGCGACGCGCACGGCCAGGTCGCGGGCGTCCGCGGGGCGGGCGCCGTGCTTGGTGGGCTCCGCGGACACGTTGACCTGCACCCACACGTCGAGCGGCACCGTGCGCTCGGCCACGCGCGCGCTGAGGCGTCCCGCCAGGTCGTCGTCGGCGACGGACTGCACGGCCGCGGCCCAGCGCAGCGCCGCGTTGACCTTGTTCGACTGCAGCGGCCCGATGACGTGCCACACGGGCGCGACGTCCGCCAGCACCGGCGCCTTCGCCACGAGCTCCTGCACGCGGTTCTCGCCGAGCAGCACGGGCGCCGTGCCGGACCCGGCGGCGCGGGCCGCCGCGTCGGCCGCGAGCGCGGCGCGGACCGTGCCCGCGTCCATGGTCTTGCTGGCGAGCAGCACCTGCACCGCACCGGGCGGACGACCGGCGGCGGAGGTGGCGGCCGCGACCCGGGCGCGCAGGGCGGCGAGGCGCTCGGCGACGTGCCGGGCGCGGTCGTGCGGGTCGTCGGGCGGCTCCACGGGTCCTGACCGTACCGCCGGGCCATGATGGGCCGCATGGACGGCACGACGGGACGACTGCTGGTGGCGACGCCGGGGCTGCGTGACCCGAGCTTCCGGCGCACGGTCGTGCTCGTGCTCGAGCACACCGACGGTGGGGCGCTCGGCGTCGTGCTCGACCGGCCGCTCGACGTGGACGTGGCCGCGGTGCTGCCCGACTGGCACCCGCACGTGAGCGCGCCGGGCGTCCTGTTCGGCGGGGGACCGGTCGGCCGCGACGCGGCGCTCGGGCTCGCGGGCGTGCCGGTGGCCGCGACGGCCCCGCCCGGGGTGCGTCCGCTGACGCCGGGGCTGGGTCTCGTCGACCTCGACGCGCCGCCGGAGGTGGTGGCGCAGGGCGTGCGGGGGCTGCGCGTGTTCGTCGGGTACGCCGGCTGGTCGGCGGGCCAGCTCGACCAGGAGATCGCCGCCAAGGGGTGGATCGTCGTCGACGCGCTGCCGGACGACCCGTTCGCGCACGACCCCGGCAACCTGTGGCGCCGGGTGCTGCGCCGCCAGCCGGACGAGGTGGCGCTGCTGTGGACGGCACCCGACGACCCGGCGCTCAACTGACCCGGCGCTGGGCCGACCCGCGGACCGGGGTCGCGTCAGGGACGTCCCGGATCCCGCAGCGCGGCGAGGTGTGCGACGGTGGTCCGGTGACCACCCTGCTCAACGTCATCTGGCTCGTGTTCGCCGGCGCGTGGCTCGCGCTCGGGTACGTCGTCGCCGGCGTGCTGTGCTGCCTGCTGGTCGTCACGATCCCGTTCGGCGTCGCGTCGTTCCGCATCGCCAGCTACGTGCTGTGGCCGTTCGGGCGGACGGTCGTCGAGAAGCCCACCGCCGGTGCCCTGTCGGCCGTCGGCAACGTGATCTGGGTGCTCGTGGCGGGCATCTGGCTCGCCGTGGGGCACGTCGCGACGGCGATCCCGCTGTTCGTGTCGATCATCGGCATCCCGATGGGCATCGCGAACCTCAAGCTCATCCCGGTCTCCCTCGTGCCGCTCGGCAAGGAGATCGTGCCGACGGACCGGGCGTTCGCGGCGTACGGCCGCTGAGCGCGGGCGTCAGCCCGCCGCGACCGCCGCGACCACGGCGTCGGTGAGCCGCACCAGGTCGTCGGGCGCGAGCTCGACGTCCAGCCCGCGGCGCCCGCCCGAGACGAGCACGGTGTCGAACAGCCACACCGTCTCGTCGACGACCGTGCGCAGCCGCGTGCGCTGGCCCAGCGGAGAGATGCCCCCGACGACGTAGCCGGTCGCGCGCTCGGCGGCGTGCGGGTCCGCCATGGCGGCGCGCTTGGCGCCGACCGCGTGCGCGAGCGCCTTGAGGTCGAGCCGCCCGGTGACCGGCACGACGGCGACGGTCAGCGCACCCTCGACGTCGGCGACCAGCGTCTTGAACACCTGCGCGGGGTCGACGCCCAGCGCCTGCGCGGCCTCGAGCCCGTAGCCGAGGTCGGACGCGGCGTCGTGCGCGTAGGCGCGCGGGGTGTGCGGGACGCCGGCCGCGGCGAGCGCGACGAGCGCCGGTGTGCCCGCCGCGCGGGCGTCCTTGCGTGCCACGGCGCCAGGGTAGGGGGCGGTGCGGCCGTCGGTCGTTGACGTCCGGCGCCGGGCGCTGCCAGGGTCACGGTCCGGGTGGCGACCGCGGAGCAGGGGGTGCGATGCGCGAGGGGGAGCGGCTGGGCGTGCCCGGCGTGCTGGTGCTCGTCCTGTACGTGCTCGGCGTCGTCTGGCTCGCGGCCCTGCCGCTGCTCGTCGGTCTGGTCCTCGCCGGCCTGGTGCCGGAGGTCGGCCGGCTGCGGACCGGGGGCGGGGGGTGGCGGCTCCTGCACCTCCTGTGGATCTACCCGGTCTTCTTCGTCGTCGTCGGCATGCTCGAGCCGCGCGCGGGACGGGTGCGGAGCCGGGGGCGGCGCGTCCTGGCGCTGGCCGTGGAGCTCCTGCTGGCGTGGCTCGTCCTGACCCTCCTGCTCGGCCTGTTCTTCGTGCACCCCGGCGGCGCCGCGATCGCGTCGGCCGTGGCCGTCGTGTCGCTGGCACCGTTCGCGCGCCTGCTCGAGCGGACCCTGCCGCGCGGCGAGCGTGAGGGGCCCGACGAGCCCGGCGGCGTCGGCCCGCCCGACGGATCCGACCGGACGCGCTAGAGCGCCACGCCGACGAGCGAGCCGATGCCGTAGGTCACGGCCATCGCGACGGACCCGCCGACCACGTTGCGCAGCACCGACCGGCCGGTCGCCGCACCCGTGAACCGCGCCGACGCCCAGCCGAGCGCGACGAGCGCGGCGACGACGGCGACGGCGGTGACGGGGACGCGCGCCGCGACGGGCCACGGCGCGAGCACGACGAGCAGCGGGGCGAGCCCGCCGACCGTGAAGGCCACGAACGAGGCGAGCGCGGCGTGCCACGGGTTCGTGAAGGCGTCCTCGTCGTCGGCACCGCCGATGGGCCGGCCCGCGTCGGCGGCCACGCGCTCGGCGTCGCGCTGGCTGCTCACGGACACGTACTCCCCGGCGGCCATCGACAGGGCGCCCGCCACGAGGGCCGCGCCGCCGGCGAGGCCGATGGTCCGGGCGGACGTCGCGGCGCCCGCGACACCGACGACCGTGGCGGCGATCGAGACGATCCCGTCGTTCGCACCGAGGACGCCGGCGCGGAGCCAGTTCAGGCCCCGCGCCGAGTGCGCGGGGCGTGCGTCGCCGGTCGCGTGCAGGAGGCCCGTGAGGTGCCCGCCGATCGTGGTCATGCGTCCACGCTAGGCCGGTGCCCGTCGCCTGTCATCGCAGCGAAGCCTGTCCTGACCTGCACATACGCAGGCCTGCCTCACCTCGCCGGGACCGGGCCGGGCACCGTGCCGCGGGCCGCGGGGACGTCAGAGCGGCCCGACCTCCAGCACCCGCAGGCGCACCTCGCCGGCCTCGTCCGACGCCGCGAGGTCGACGAGCGCGTCGATCCGCCAGTCGTGGTCGCCCGCCGGGTCGTCGAGCAGCTGGCGGACGTGCCAGGTGCGCGCCGCCGGTCCGTGCCCCTCCGTCGGCGTGACGAGGAACAGCCCCGGGCCGCGGGCCGCGGGGCCGGAGAGCACCTCGTCGTGCACGTCCCAGTAGGGGTCGAGGGCGTCGGCCCACCGGGCGGCGTCCCACGGCCGGTCGTCGCCGTCGACGTCGCCGAGCGCGGCGAGCGCACCCCACCGCTCGCGCGCGAGCAGCTCGACGCGGCGGAACAGGGCGCCGCGCACGAGCGCGCGGAACACGCGTGCGTCGGCGGTGACGGGCGGCGGCGTGTCGTCGTCGACGGCGGTCCCGGCGGCCGGGTCGTCCGTGGGGTTCGCCAGGCGCTCCCACTCGTCGAGGAGGCTCGAGTCGGTGCGGCGCACGAGGTCGCCGAGCCACGCGACGAGCTCCTCGAGCTCCTCGGTGCGCCGGTCCTCCGGGACGGTGCGGCGCAGCGCGCGGTACGCGTCGGCGAGGTAGCGCAGCAGCACGCCCTCGGTGCGGTCGAGCGTGTAGAGGCTGACGTACTCGGCGAACGTCGCGGCGCGCTCGTGCATGTCGCGGACCACGGACTTCGGGGACAGCGCGAGGTCCGCGACCCACGGGTTGGTCCGGCGGTACGTGGCGAACGCGGCCTCGAGCAGCTCCGCGAGCGGACGTGGGTAGGTGACGTCCTCGAGCAGGGCCATGCGCTCGTCGTAGTCGAGGCCCTCCGCCTTCATGGCCGCGACCGCCTCGCCGCGCGCACGGTTCTCCTGCGCCGCGAGCACCTGGCGCGGGTCGTCGAGCGTCGCCTCGATGACGGAGACGACGTCGTGCGCGAACCCGGGGTCCTCGGGGTCGAGCAGGTCGAGCGCGGCGTACGCGAACGGCGACAGGGCCTGGTCGAGCGCGAACGTGGCGGGCAGGTCGTCGACGAGCCGGACGGTGCGCCGCCGGCCCCGCGTGGCCGCGGGGTCGTCGACCCACGGCCGCTCGACGACGCCACCGGCCCGCAGCGAGCGGTACACGTCGACCGCGCGCCGCACGTGCCGGGCGCGGGCGCCCTCGGGCTCGTGGTTGTCGGTGAGCAGGTGCGTCATGACGGCGATCGGGTCGCCGCGCCCGTCCCGGCCGCGCTGCAGCACGTGCAGCACCATCGCGTGCGAGACGTGGAAGCTGGAGGTCAGCGGCTCGGGGGCGGCGTCGCGCAGGCGCTCGTACGTCTTGTCCGTCCAGTTCACGTGCCCCGCGGGGGCCTGCTTGCGGACGATCTTCTTCTGCTTCTTCGGGTCGTCGCCGGCCCGCAGCAGCGCCTTGCGGTTCTCGATGACGTGCTCGGGCGCCATGACGACGACCTCGCCCACCGTGTCGAATCCCGCGCGGCCGGCCCGCCCCGCGATCTGGTGGAACTCGCGCGCCGTCAGGTGCCGCATGCGCTGGCCGTCGTACTTCACGAGCGAGGTGAGCACGACGGTCCGGATGGGCACGTTGATGCCGACCCCGAGCGTGTCGGTGCCGCACACCACCGGCAGCAGGCCCTTCTGCGTGAGGCGCTCCACGACCCGCCGGTACTTCGGCAGCATCCCCGCGTGGTGCACGCCGACGCCGTGCCGCAGCAGCCGCGACAGCGTCCTGCCGAACCCGGGGCCGAACCGGAACCCGCCGAGCTCGTCGGCGATCGCGTCACGCTGGGCGCGGCTCGCGAGCGTCGACGACAGCAGCGCCTGCGCGCGCTCGACGGCCTCCTTCTGCGTGAAGTGCACGACGTACACGGGCGCGCGCTGCGTCTGCACCAGCTCGTCGAGCAGCTCGTGCAGCGGCTCGACGACGTAGGAGAACGTCAGCGGGACGGGTCGCTCGGCGTTCGCGACGACCGCCACGTCGCGGCCCGTGCGGCGGCGCAGGTCGTCCTCGAAGAACGTGACGTCGCCGAGGGTGGCCGACATGAGCAGGAACTGGGTCCGCGTCAGCTCGAGCAGCGGCACCTGCCACGCCCAGCCGCGCTGCGGGTCGGCGTAGTAGTGGAACTCGTCCATGACGACGAGGCCGACGTCGGCGTCGGTGCCGTCGCGCAGCGCGAGGTTGGCGAGGATCTCGGCCGTGCAGCACACGATCGGCGCCTGCGCGTTGACGGCCGTGTCGCCCGTCATCATCCCGACGTTCTCCGAGCCGAAGACCTCGACGAGCGCGAAGAACTTCTCGCTCACCAGCGCCTTGATGGGCGCGGTGTAGAACGACCGGCGGCCCTGCGCGAGCGCGACGGCGTGCGCGGCGACCCCCGCGAGCGACTTCCCCGAGCCCGTCGGCGTCGACAGGATCACGTGCGCGTCGGAGACGAGCTCGAGCAGCGCCTCCTCCTGGTGCGGGTACAGGCGCAGCCCCTGGTCGGTGGCCCACGCCGTGAACGCCTCGTAGAGGGCGTCGGGGTCGTGCGCCTGGTCGCCGCGGGGCAGACGGGCGGTCAGGGTCACGGCGTCGGGCACCGGGCGATCCTCGCACGGACGCGTCAGGAGGCGTCCCACAGCAGGCGGTAGTACGCGATCCGCACGGGGTCGGGCTCCACGCCGTAGCCGGCGTAGACGTGGTGGTCGTACCCCGGGCCGTGGTTCCAGTCGATGCTCCACGCCGCGACGGCGAGGTCCGCCCAACGGTCCGCGACGCCCAGCCGGCCCAGGTCGACGTGGCCCGCGACCGTGCCGTCGTCGTGCAGCAGCGTGTTGGGCGCGCACGCGTCCGCGTGGCACACGACGAGCACGTCGGGGTCGGGCGGCTCGGTGAGGCGGTACCGCGCCTCGGCGACGCCCATGGTGCGGTGCTCGGGCGCCCACGACGCGGGCGTGTCGCCGGCGTCGAGGTTCTCCAGCGCGCGGTCGAGGCGGTCGCGCGCCGACCACGCGAACGGGCAGTCGCCGACGGGCAGGGCGTCGTGGAACGCCCGCAGCCCGCGGCCGATCGCGGTGGCGGCCTCGACCGGCCGGGCGAGCCAGTACGGGTCCACGGCGCTGCGGCCGTCGATCGCCTCCGTGACGAGCCACGTGCCGGCGTCGTCGGCGCCGCGGTCGAGCACGCGGGGGACGGCCGTGAACGGCGCCGCCCACGCGAGGCGGTCCGCCTCGGCGGCGAGGTCGAGCCCCGGCGTCCCGGCGGCGACCCACTTGACGTACCGGTCGGCGCCGAGCCGGAAGGTCAGCCCTCCGAGCTCGTTGCGCCACACGGGGACGACCGGTGCGGTCCCGGCGAGGTGCGCGACCGCCACGGGGACGTCGACGGGGCCGGTGGGGACCTCGGCGGCGGGGACGTACTGCTCGGGCACGTCGCGATCGTGCCACGGGCACGTCCCGGCGGCCGCCGCGCGGGACCTACGGGTGGGTAACCTACGGGGCCGTAAGTTACGGTGGCGACGTGACGAGCCCGACCCCGGACGCAGCCCTCCCCGCCGCCTGGCCGACCGGCGTCCCGCGGGACGTCGACGTGCCGGACGAGCCTCTCACGGCCACGCTCGAGCGCACCGCGCGCGAGCACCCGCGACGCGTGGCCGTCGACTTCCTCGGCCGCACGACGACGTGGGCGCAGGTGGCGGACCAGGTCGCCCGCGGCGCCGCCGTGCTGCGGGACCTGGGCGTCGGGCCCGGCGACCGGGTCGCGCTCGTGCTGCCCAACTGCACCACGCACCTGGTGGCGTTCTGGGCCGTGCTGCGGCTCGGCGCCGTCGTCGTCGAGCACAACCCCACCTACACCGCCGACGAGCTCGCCCACCAGCTCGCCGACAGCGGCGCCACCGTCGCGGTCGTGTGGGAGCAGGCCGTGCCGCGCGTGCTCGCCGCGCGCGGGCGCACGGACCTGCGCCACGTCGTGGCCGTGGACCTCAGCGCGGACCTGCCGGCGGCGTCCCGGCTGGCGCTGCGCCTGCCCGTCCCGTCGGCGCGCCGCACCCGCGCGGCCATGCGCGGACCGGTGCCCGCGGACGTGCCGCACTGGCACCGGCTGCTGCGCGGCGCGCGGCCGGTCGACGCGTCCGTCCCGGGGCCGGCGGCGGGCGACGTCGCGCTGCTGCAGTACACGGGTGGCACCACGGGCACGCCCAAGGGCGCGGTCCTCACGCACCGGAACCTGCTCGCCAACGCGATCCAGGGGCAGGCGTGGACGCAGGCGCGTTCCGGCACCGAGGTCGTCTACGCGGTGCTCCCGTTCTTCCACGCCTTCGGCCTCACGCTGTGCCTCACGTACGCGACCCGCATCGCGGCGACGCTCGTCGTGCTGCCCAGCTTCGACCCCGCGCGCGTCCTCGCCGCGCAG
The DNA here is from genome assembly GCF_042667215.1 of Cellulomonas sp. NPDC057328. NCBI lineage: Bacteria > Bacillati > Actinomycetota > Actinomycetes > Micrococcales > Cellulomonadaceae > Cellulomonas > Cellulomonas sp. NPDC057328. The sequence continues at coordinate 13,897 of NZ_JBHUZW010000040.1, forward strand.
AAGCGCCGGCCGGGCACGTTCCTGCCCGCCGTGCCGCCCATGCTCGACCGCCTGGCGGCCGCCGCCGAGGAGTCCGGCGCCGACCTCACGTCGTTCCGGTACGCGATCAGCGGCGCGATGGCCCTGCCGCGCGCGACCGCCGAGCGCTGGGAGCGCGTCACGGGCGGGCTCGTCATCGAGGGCTACGGCATGACCGAGACGTCCCCGGTGGCGCTCGGCAACCCGATGACGGCCGACCGCCGACCCGGCGCCCTCGGCCTGCCGTTCCCGTCCACGTACGTGCGCGTCGTCGACCAGGAGGACCCGACCCGCGAGGTCGCGCCGGGCGAGCGCGGCGAGCTGCTGATCTCGGGGCCGCAGGTCTTCCAGGGGTACTGGGACCGGCCCGAGGAGACGGCGCACCAGCTCCTCGCGGACGGGTGGTTGCGCACCGGCGACGTCGTGCAGGTCGAGGAGGACGGGTTCGTCGTCCTCGTCGACCGCATGAAGGAGATGATCGTGAGCGGCGGGTTCAAGGTGTACCCGTCGCAGGTCGAGGACCACCTGCGCGGCATGCCGGGCATCCGCGACGTCGCCGTCGTGGGGGAGCCCGCCGGCGACCTCGGGGAGAGCGTCGTGGCCGCGGTCGTCCTGGACGAGGGCGCGTCGGGCGTCGACCTCGCGTCCGTGCGGGCGTGGTGCGAGACCCGCCTCGCGCGGTACGCGCTGCCGCGGCGGATGGTCGTGCTGCCGGACCTGCCGCGCTCGCAGGTCGGCAAGGTGCTGCGCCGGGTGGTCCGCGAGACGGTGCTGCGCCGGTCCTGAGACCGTCGCCGAGCTGGACCAGGTGGTCTGGTCCGGCGAGACCCGGCGGCGTAGGCTTGCGGGCGTGACGACGACCATGAACGTCCAGGACGCGAAGGCGCGCCTGTCCGACCTCATCGCCCGTGCGGAGGAGGGGGAGGACGTCGTCATCGCCCGCGCCGGCCGCCCGGTCGTCCGCCTCGTCCCCGTGCAGCCCCGACGTCGTGTCTTCGGCACGCTGCGGCTCGACGTCCCGCCGACGTTCGACGAGCCGCTGGACGAGGCGGAGCTGGCGGCCTGGGAGTGAGGTACCTGCTCGACACGCACGTCCTGCTGTGGCTCCTCGGCGACCCGGGTCGCGTGCCGGACCACGTCCGCGACGAGCTCGCCGACCCGGCCGTGACGCTCCTCGTGTCGGCGGCGTCGGCGCTCGAGGTGGCGACCAAGCAGCGGCTCGGGAGGCTGGAGGTCGGCGACCTGGTCGACTTCTGGTCGCGCCGCGTCGCGGAGATCGGCGGCACCGAGCTGCCGGTCGGCGCCGACCACGCGCTCCTCGCGGGGCGGCTGCCGTGGGAGCACCGCGACCCGTTCGACCGGCTGCTCGTGGCGCAGGCGGTGACCGAGAACGCCACCCTCGTGACCGTCGACGAGCGGGTCCGCACGTCCGGCCGCGCCGCCGTCCGCACGTGGTGACCGGGACCCGCGCGCACCGCCGTACGGTGTGCGCGTGAGCGACGACGTGACGACGGGCGACGACCTGCCCCGCGTGGAGATGTGGACGGACGGCGCCTGCAAGGGCAACCCCGGCGTGGGCGGGTGGGGCGCGTGGATGCGCTCCGGCGTGCACGAGCGCGAGCTGTTCGGCGGCGAGGAGCTGACGACGAACAACCGCATGGAGCTCACCGCCGTCATCGAGGGGCTGCGCGCCCTCAAGGGCCCGTCGGTGGTGCGGCTGCACGTCGACTCCACGTACGTCATGAACGGCCTCACGCGGTGGATGGACGGCTGGAAGCGCAACGGCTGGCGCACCGGGGACAAGAAGCCGGTCAAGAACCAGGAGCTGTGGCAGGCGCTCGACGCCGAGGTCGCGCGGCACCACGTGACGTGGGTGTGGGTGAAGGGGCACGCCGGCGACCCCGGCAACGAGCGCGCCGACGCGCTCGCGAACAAGGGCGTCGACGCCGTGCGGGCGGGTGCGCTGTGAGCGGGGACGCTGTGAGCGAGGACGCTGTGAGCGAGGACGTCGTGAGCGCGGACGTGGTGGCTCCGGACGTGGTCCCTGCGGACGTGCTCGGCACCGGCGTGGTGCGGCCCGACGCGGCGGACCTGCCGGTCGCGCTCGCGGACCGGGTCACCGTCGTCGCGTCCGACGCACCGGGCCCGCGGCCCGTCGTCCTCGTGCTGCCCGGCGGCGGGTACCGGATGACGGCCGACCACGAGGCCGAGCCGGTCGCCCGGTGGCTCGCGGGCCTCGGCGTGCACGCCGTCGTCCTGCGCTACCCGGTCGCACCGGCGGGGTCGACCGCGGCGCTGCACCCGGCGCCGCTCGACGCCGCGACCGCCGCGGTGCGGTGGGTCCGCGCGGGCGGGACGGGTCTCGACGTGGACCCGGGACGCGTCGGCGTGCTCGGGTTCTCCGCGGGCGGGCACCTCGCGGCGACGCTGTCCACCGTCGACGACGCGGCGGCGCGCCCGGACGCCACCGTGCTGTGCTACCCGGTCGTCTCGTTCGGCGTCGACGCCCACGAGGGCTCGGTCGAGGCGCTGCTCGGCGTCGGGGCGTCCGCGGACGCGCGCGCCGCCCTGTCCGCCGAGCGGCGCGTCACCGCCGCCACGCCGCCCGCGTTCGTCTGGCACACGGCCGACGACGACGCCGTCCCGGTCGCGAACGCGCTGCTGTACGCGCGGGCGCTGTGGGCCGCCGGGGTCCCGGCCGAGCTGCACGTGTACCCGTCCGGCCGTCACGGCCTCGGCCTCGCGGCGGAGGACCCGCACGTCGCCCGCTGGACGGACGCGTGCGCGGCGTGGCTCGGCCGGCTGGGCTGGCTGCCGACCGCCTGACGGGCCGGCGCCCCGCCCGACGGGCCGGGCCCGCCCGACGGGCCGGTGCCCGCCGAGCCGGGCGGTGCCCCGCCGAGCCGGCCACGTCCCGGCGAACCGGCCGCCATGCAGCACCACCCGGCCACGGCGCTGCGCGACGGCCGGTTCGGCGACCGGTGGCGGGCCTGACGTCGGGTCGACGGCGTGGCGACGTCAGGGGAGGAGCGTCGTGCAGACCGCCAGCAGCCGCGTCCGCAGGGCGTTCGCGCGCGCCGCGAAGCCGCGCTGGCGGCGCACGTAGTCGGCCTTGCCCTCCGGCGTCTCGACGGCGATCGGGTCGAGGCCGTACGGCCGCACGTCGTACGGCGAGGCGCACATGTCGACCACCCGGATGTCGCGGGCGAGGTCGAACGCGTCGAGCAGCAGGTCGCCCGGCACGGCGGGGCCGAGCTTGAGGCACCACTTGTAGACGTCCATGTTGGCGTGCAGGCACCCGGGCTGCTCCAGCGCGACCTGCGTCGCCCGGGTCGGCTGCAGCGTGTTGCGCGGCGCCGCCGCCGGCGTGAAGAAGCGGAACGCGTCGACGTGCGTGCAGCGGATGCGGTGCGCCTCGACGACGGCGTCCGTGCCGTCGCGGCCGAGGCGCAGCGGCAGCGGGTGGCGGTGCTCGTCGTCCGCCTCGCGGTACACCATCGCCCACTCGTGCAGGCCGAAGCAGCCGGTGGCGGCGGGCCGGGACGCGGTCGCGCCGACCAGCCCGGCGACGAACCGCACGGCCTCCCCGCGGTCGGCGAGGAACGCCGGCACGTCGAGGGTCACCGTGCCGTCGGCGTCGGTGCGGTACCAGCGCCACGCGCCCTGCGCCGCCGGCCCGTCGGCGTCCGGCGCCAGGGCGGTGCCCGCACCGGGGTGCCAGCGGCGCAGCTGCGCTGGGCGGGTCGGGTAGTACTCGTAGAGGAAGTCCTCGATCGCGTGCCGCTCGTGCCGGGACCGGCGCTCGCGGTGCCCGGCGGTCAGCGCGTCGGCCCGGGCCGCGTGCGCGTCGGCGCGGGGCCGCCACACGGCCGCGGGCAGCACGACGACGTCCGCCGGGGCGGTCGCCGGGGTGGTCGTCGTGCGCACGGCACCAGGGTAGGTCGCCGCCGGGGAGGCCCCGGCGCGCCTGGCGGTCCGGCCCCGCGGACGGCATCGTGGCGCACGTGCGCGAGCTGCTGCGGTCCCTGCCGGCCCTGTCGGGCGACGTCCTGCCGTTCGACCCCGACGCGGCGCCGGACCACCCGCTCGCGCTGTTCGGCGACTGGTTCGCCGCCGCCGTCGACGCGGGCGTCCCCGAGCCGCACGCCGTGACCCTCGCGACGGCCGACGCGGACGGGCGGCCCTCGGCGCGCGTGCTCGTGCTCAAGGACGTCGGCCCGGACGGGTTCGCGTTCGCGACCGACGCGCGCAGCGGCAAGGCCCGCGACCTCGCCGGGAACCCGCGCGCGGCGCTGACGTTCTGGTGGCAGCGCGTCGTGCGGCAGGTCCGGGTCACGGGCACCGCGCGGCACCTGGGCCCGCAGGCGTCGGCGGACGACTACCTCGCCCGCTCGCCCGCGTCCCGGGCCGCCGCGCTGGCGGTGCGGCCCGGCGAGCCGCTCGGCTCCGTCGCGGGGCTGCGGGCGGCGATGGCCGCCGCGCGCGAGCGGGTGGACGCCGAGCCGGGCCTCGTGCTGCCGGAGTGGCAGGCGTGGGTGGTCGTGCCGGACGCCGTCGAGTTCTGGCAGGGCAGCCCGGACCGGGCGCACGTGCGGCTGGTCTACCGCCGCTCCGCCGACGGGTCCTGGGCGCGCTCGCTCGTCTGGCCCTGAGCGGTCGTCGCGCCGGCGACCTCGCCCTCGCCGGCGGCGGGGGACGCCGGCCCGGCCGGGTCCGTGCGCGGCGGGAGCGCGTCGGGCGCGACGTCGGCGGCGCGCGTCGAGACGACGTGCAGCACCCACTCGAGCGGGCCGCGGCCGACCCACGTCCGCCACGCCCAGCACGCCACGACGATCACGCCCGTGAACCACAGCCAGCCCGCCGTCGTCGGCGACCAGACGACCCCGGTGCCCAGTGCCGCGATGACGAGCAGGTGGCCGACGTACGCGGTGAGCGCGAGCGCACCCGTCGCGGACACCGGCGCGAGCGCGCGCGGCCACCGCACGCCGACGGCCAGGCACACCGCCAGCACGAGCAGCGCCGTGCCGGTGTTGCCCGCGACCTCGAACGGGGACGCCGAGTGCGGCTCCGCGGTGGTCAGGTCGGTGCGGCGCCCGAGCGCCGCGGTGAGCGCCGCCGCGCCGCCGTGGCCCAGCAGGACGAGGCCCGCGCCGAGCCCGGCGAGCCAGGCGTGCACCCGCGGGGACCGTAGGTCGCTGCGGCCGACGGCGAGGCCGGTCAGTACGTACGACATCCACACGATCGCGGGGTAGTAGTGCCCCACGAGCACCGTCAGCGGGTCGAGGGGGCGCTCCGCGACCACCGGGAACGCGTCGAACCAGGGCCGCACCACGGGCCCGAGCAACGCGACGGCGACGGCGGCGGTGACGACGACGGGCCGCGGCCAGCGCAGCGCGAGCGTGCCGGCGGCGAACATGCCGCCGTAGACGACCAGGATGACGACCACCGGCGTGCCGAGCTCCACGAGGGCGGCCCCGAGCACCACGAGCAGCGCGGCCCGCACGAGGACGCGCAGCCGCGCCTGGACGAGCCGCGTGCCGACCACCGGCCGGTCCCCGCCGGACAGCAGCGCGAGCCCGACCCCGGCGAGCACGACGAACAGCGCGGACGGACGGCCGTCGGCGAGCTGGGCGAACCCGCCGGGCGGAACCGTCCGCCAGGTGTCGTCGGGCCCGACGTGCGCGGCGACCATGCCGAGCACGGCCAGGCCGCGGGCGGTGTCGAGCCCCACGATGCGTCGCACCCGCGCATGCTAGGCGGCGCACCTGGGCGACCGCCGTCCGGCCGCCCCTCCCGGCGTGCTGCGACCGACGTCACCGACCAGCATCCGGACGATCTCGTACCGGGTGATGAACTGGACGCTTGTGCGGCTCTACAGTGCCCTGTGACCTCGCGATCCGACGTCTACACCCACGGCCACCACGAGAGCGTCCTGCGCTCGCACCGCTGGCGCACCGCGGAGAACTCCGCGGGGTACCTGCTGCCGCACCTGCGTGCCGGCCAGTCCCTGCTCGACGTGGGCTGCGGCCCGGGCACGGTGACGATCGACCTCGCGGGCCGCGTCGCCCCGGGGGAGGTCGTCGGCGTCGACACGTCGTCCGCCGTCATCGAGGCCGCGGCGAAGGCGGCCGCCGACGCGGGGACGCCGAACGTGCGGTTCGAGGTCGGTGACGCCTACGCGCTCGAGTTCCCGGACGACACGTTCGACGTCGTGCACGCCCACCAGGTGCTCCAGCACCTGTCCGACCCCGTCGCCGCGCTGCGCGAGATGCGCCGGGTGGCCAAGCCGGGCGGCGTCGTCGCCGTGCGCGACGCCGACTACGACGGCATGGCGTGGTACCCGCAGTCCGACGGCCTCGACGACTGGCTGACGCTCTACCAGGAGGTCACCGAGGCGAACCGGGCGGACGCCGACGCCGGCCGCAAGCTGCTGTCGTGGGTCCGCGCCGCGGGCTTCGACCCGTCCGACATCCACCCGACGGCGAGCGCGTGGTGCTACGCCACCCCCACCGACCGCGTCTGGTGGGCCGACCTGTGGGCCGACCGCTGCGTCCGCTCGCACTTCGCGGCGCAGGCCATCGAGCACGGCCTCGCCGACGAGGTCGGCCTGGAGCAGCTCGCGGACGCGTGGCACGCGTGGGGCGCCCAGGAGGACGGCTGGTTCTCGATCCTGCACGGCGAGGTCGTCGCGCGCGCCTGACGCCGCGCCGCCCCGGGACCGGCCGCCGGCCCGGCGCCGACGCTACGACCCGTCGTCGACCCGCACGTCCCGGTGCCACGACTGCGTCACGGCGGCCGTGCGGAACCCGAGCGACTCGTAGAGCCGGTCCGCGCCCGTCGGCGAGTCCGCGTCGACCTCGAGCGCGACGTGCCCGCGACCGCGCCGCGCCGCGTCGGCCACCGCGGCGGCCAGCAGCGCGCGGGCGGCGCCGCGGCCACGGGCGCTGCGCAGCACCCCGAGGTAGGCGACGTACGTGCCGTCGGGTCCGCCGTCGCGCCCGGGGGACACGGCGGCGACGAGGGCACCGACCGGGCGGGACGGCTGGCCGGGGTCGACCGACTCGGCGAGCCACCAGTGGTCCCACCGGTGGCCGGGGTCGGCCCGCAGGCGCGCGACGAGCTCCTCGAACCGCTCCGGGTGGTAGTTGAAGTGGTCGGTGAAGGACTCCTCGAGCACGACGTGCACGGCCATGAGGTCCGCGCCGTCGGGCATGCCGTCCTCGGCCCGACGGACGCGCCGCACGCGCACCCGCGCGGGCGGCGGCGAGTCGGCGTCGACGTCCTCGGGGCGCGTCGGCCGCGTCATCTGCAGCCAGGACCGGGTGTGCCGGTAGCCGGCCGCGGCGAGCCACCGCTGCCGCTGCTCGTCGGCCGGGAGGGCGCCGGTGTCGGCCTGCGTCGCGGCCAGGCCGCGCTCCGCCGCGATCGCGCGCGCGGCGTCGTCCACCCACGTGAACGCGGTGGCGGCGACGGCGTCGGCCGTGTCCGCGTCGAGCGCGGGGTCGACGACGACCTGCGCGAGGACGCGGCCGGCGGCGCGGTCCTGCGCCGACGCCCACGCGCGGACCCGGCCGTGCTCGTCGAGGGCGAGGACGTGGCGCTGCGCGGGCGCCGCCGCGGGGGACAGCGCCGCCTCCACGGCCGACCGGTGGCTCGACGGCGTGCCGGTGACGGCCTCCTCGTGCGCGGTCAGCAGCGCGTGCAGCGCCGGCGCGTCGGCGGGGCCGGCCGCGCGGGCGGTCCAGCCGGGCGGCAGGGGCGGGGGCGTCGCGCGGTCGTGCGGGGCGGGGCGGGTGGCGTCGGTCATCGCCCTCCATCGTGGTGCCGGGCGGCGCGCACGGCTCGTCGAGCGCAGCCCGCCTAGGCTGGGCCCGTGCGCATCGCGAGGTTCACCACCGGCTCCGACCCCCGCTACGCCCTGGTCGAGGGCGACCCCGGCCAGGAGGAGCTCGTCGTCATCACCGGCGACCCCATCTACACCCCCGTGCAGCCGACGGGGGAGCGGGTCCGCCTGGACCAGGACGGCGTGCGCCTGCTGGCGCCCGTCATCCCGCGGTCGAAGATCGTCGGCGTCGGCCGCAACTACGCCGCGCACGCCGCCGAGCTGGGCAACGAGGTCCCGACGGCGCCGCTGCTGTTCCTCAAGCCCAACACGTCGGTCGTCGGCCCCGACGACCCGATCGTCCTGCCGGACTGGACGGAGCACGTCGAGCACGAGGCCGAGCTCGCCGTCGTCATCGGCAAGGTGACCAAGGACGTCACGCCCGAGCGCGCGCTCGACCACGTCTTCGGCTTCACGGTCGCGAACGACGTGACCGCACGCGACGTGCAGCGCTCGGACGCGCAGTGGACGCGCGGCAAGGGCTTCGACACGTCGTGCCCGCTGGGCCCGTGGGTCGTCCCGGGCCTCGACGTCGACGACCTGCGGGTGTCCGCGCGGGTCAACGGCGAGACGCGGCAGGACGGCAGCACGTCCCAGATGATCTTCGACACCGCGTACCTCGTGTCCTACGTGTCCGAGGTGTTCACGCTGCTGCCCGGCGACGTCATCCTCACCGGCACGCCGGCGGGCGTCGGCCGCATCGACCACCGCGACGTCGTCGAGGTCGAGGTCGAGGACATCGGCGTGCTGCGCAACCCCGTCGTGCGCCGCTGACGGCTCCCCGTCGCGCGCGGGGCTCCGCGCGCTCCTACGCTCGCCGGATCGGCTGCGGAGGGGGACGGACGTGCAGACGGTCATCGACTGGCTCTCGAACGCGCTGTACTCGTACTGGCTCGTCTACGTGCTGGTCGGCGTGGGCGTGTGGTTCACGGTCCGCACCGGGTTCGTCCAGGTGCGGCTCTTCGGCGCGATGCTGCGGCAGGTCGTGTCGTCGCGCAGCGACGCCGAGGGCGGCATCTCCTCGTTCCAGGCGTTCGCGGTCGGCCTCGCCTCGCGCGTCGGCACGGGCAACATCGCCGGCGTCGCGGTCGCGCTGACGCTCGGCGGGCCGGGCGCGATCTTCTGGATGTGGGTCGTCGCGCTCGTCGGCATGGCGACCGCGTTCGTCGAGGCGACGCTCGCGCAGGTGTTCAAGGTCCGGGCGGACGACGGGTCGTACCGCGGCGGCCCCGCGTACTACATCCAGCGCGGGCTGGGCTCGCGGCGCTGGGGCGTCGTGTTCGCGCTCCTGCTCGTCCTCACGTTCGGGTTCGCGTTCAACATGGTGCAGGCGAACACGATCGCCGACACGCTCGAGGCGGGCCACGGCGTGCCGGTCGCGTGGACGGCCGTGGGGCTGGTCGTGCTCGCCGCGCCGGTGCTGTTCGGCGGCGTGCGTCGCGTCGCGCGCGTCGCGGAGATCGGCCTGCCGTTCATGGCAGGCGCCTACCTGCTGCTGGCGCTCGTCGTCATGCTGCTCAACGTCGAGGCCGTGCCCGACGCGTTCGGCCAGATCCTGCGCGGCGCGTTCGGGCTCGACGAGGCGCTGGCCGGCACGGCGGGCGGCGTCCTCGCGGCGGTGCTCAACGGCACCAAGCGCGGGCTGTTCTCCAACGAGGCGGGCATGGGCTCGGCACCCAACACGGCGGCGACCGCGACCGTCTCGCACCCGGTCAAGCAGGGGCTCATCCAGTCGCTCGGCGTGTTCGTCGACACGATCCTCGTCTGCTCGGCCACTGCGATGCTGGTGCTGCTCGCCGGGCCGGACGTCTACCGGCCGGGGGTGACCGGCGACAGCGCCGGCGCCTCGCTGACGTCGGCCGCCGTCGCGCACGAGCTCGGCACGTGGACCACGCCGCTCATGAGCGTCGTCGTCTTCACGTTCGCGTTCTCGTCCGTGCTCGGCAACTACTCGTACGCCGAGGTCAACCTCACGTTCCTGGGCGTGCGCGGGCGCGCGCTGACGGCGCTGCGCACCCTCGTCCTCACGGCGGTCGGCGCGGGCGCGCTGCTGGCCCTGCGGACGGTGTGGACGCTCGCCGACGTCGCGATGGGGCTGATGGCGACGGTGAACCTGGTGGCGATCGTGCTGCTGTCGCGGTGGGCGCTGGGCGCGCTGGCGGACTACCGGGCGGCGCGTGCCGCGGGCACGGACGCGCGCTTCGTCGGCCACGGCAACCCGCTCCTGCCCGGGGACGTGCCGGGCGACGTCTGGGCGCCGGGCGTGCGCGACGGGGTGCGGTCCGCCGCCTCGCTAGGCTGAGACGACCCCGCCCGCACCACCCCGAGGTGACCCGTGCCCAGCAGTGCCGTCCGCGTCCGCTTCTGCCCCTCGCCGACCGGCACCCCGCACGTCGGGCTCATCCGCACCGCGCTGTTCAACTGGGCGTACGCGCGGCACGTCGGCGGCACGTTCGTGTTCCGCATCGAGGACACCGACCCGGCGCGCGACTCCCAGGAGAGCTACGAGCAGCTGCTCGACGCGCTGCGCTGGCTCGGGCTGGACTGGGACGAGGGCGTCGAGGTCGGCGGCCCGCACGAGCCGTACCGCCAGTCCCAGCGCTACGACCTGTACCGCGACGTCGTCGCGCGCCTCGTCGAGGGCGGGTACGCGTACGAGTCCTTCTCGACGCCCGAGGAGGTCGAGGCCCGGCACCGTGCCGCGGGCCGCGACCCGAAGCTCGGGTACGACGGGTTCGACCGCGACCTCAGCGACGAGCAGAAGGCCGCCTACCGCGCCGAGGGGCGCGAGGCCGTCATCCGCATGCGCATGCCCGACGAGGACGTGACGTTCACCGACCTCGTGCGCGGCGACATCACGTTCAAGGCCGGGTCCGTGCCCGACTACGTCGTCGTCCGCGGCAACGGCCACCCGCTGTACACGCTGGTCAACCCGGTCGACGACGCGCTCATGGGCATCACGCACGTGCTGCGCGGCGAGGACCTGCTGTCGTCGACGCCGCGGCAGGTCGTGCTGTACCGGGCGCTCGTCGAGCTCGGCGTCGCCGAGGTCGTGCCGCAGTTCGGGCACCTGCCGTACGTCATGGGCGAGGGCAACAAGAAGCTCTCCAAGCGCGACCCGGAGTCGAACCTCTTCCTGCACCGCGCCAACGGCTTCACGCCCGAGGGCCTGCTCAACTACCTCGCGCTGCTCGGCTGGTCCATCGCGCCCGACCGCGACGTGTTCACGGTCGAGGAGATGGTGGCCGCGTTCGACGTCGCCGACGTGAACCCGAACCCCGCGCGCTTCGACCAGAAGAAGGCCGAGGCCATCAACGCGGCGCACGTGCGCCTGCTCGCCCCCGACGACTTCCGCGGGCGGCTCGTCCCGTACCTGCACGCCGCGGGCCTCGTGCCGGCCGCGACGTACGCGGAGCTGTCCGACGCGCACCGTGCCCTCCTCGACGCCGGCGCGCCCCTCGTCCAGGAGCGCATGACGCTGCTCGGCGAGGCGGTCGGCATGCTCGGCTTCCTCTTCGTCGCGGACGACGCCCTCGAGGTCGCCGAGGACGCACGCGGCGCACTGCGGCCCGAGGCGGCGGACGTGCTCGACGCGGCGGCCCGCGTGCTGGCCGACGTGCCCGCCGACGGGTTCACGACGGAGGCGACGCAGACCGTGCTCGCGGCCGCGCTGGTCGCGCCCGCCGACGAGGGCGGGCTCGGCATCAAGCCGCGGTTCGCGTACACGCCGCTGCGCGTCGCGCTCACCGGACGCCGCGTGTCCCCGCCGCTGTTCGAGTCGATGGAGATCCTGGGCAAGGACGCGACGCTCGCGCGCCTCGGCCGCCTGCGGGCGAGCCTCGACGCGTGACGTCCGCCGGGGCCACGGGGGCGGCCGGCGCGGACGCCGGCGGACGGCTCGTCGACGGCGTGCTGCTCGACATCGACGACACGCTCGTCGACACCCGGGCGGCGTTCCGCACGGCGATCGCCGACGTGCTCACCGCCTACGCGGGGGACGTCGACGACGCGACGGTCGACGCCGCGCTCGCCGCCTGGCGGGCCGACGTGAACGGCCACTACCGCGCGTACACCCGTGGCGAGGTCGACCACCGCACCCAGCGCAGGGCGCGTGCGAACGAGCTGCACGCCGCCTTCGGCGGGCCCGTCCTCGACGACGCCGCCTACGACGCGTGGGACGCACGCTTCGACGCGGCGTTCCGCGGCGGCTGGGCCGCGCACGAGGACGCGGTCGCCGGGCTGACGGCCCTGCTCGACGCCGGGGTCGTCGTCGGCGCCCTGACGAACGCGGCGTCGGCCTACCAGACGGACAAGCTCGTACGGGCGGGCCTCGACGGGCACCTCGAGGTGCTCGTCGGGGTCGACACCCTCGGCGTCGGCAAGCCGGACCCGCGGGTGTTCGTCGAGGCGTGCCGCCGCCTCGGCACGGACCCGTCGCGCACCGCCTACGTCGGCGACGAGCTCGACGTCGACGCGCGCGCCGCCGTGGCGGCCGGCCTCGTCGGCGTGTGGCTCGACCGGCCCGGCCCGCGCCGCGTCGACGTCCCGGCCGCCGACGTCGCCGCCGCCCGCGCGGCCGGCGTGCACGTCGTCACGTCGCTGGCGGAGCTCCCGGACCTGCTCGGCCTCTGAGGCCGGCCGTCATGCGTCGGGGGCCAGCGCCGCCAGCACGTCGTCGTGCAGCAGGCCGTTCGTCGCGAGCGCGTCGCCGCCCAGCGGGCCGGGCGTGCCGTCGAGCGACGTGAAGCGGCCGCCGGCCTCGGTGACGATCGGGACGAGCGCGGCCATGTCGTGCAGCGACAGCTCGGGCTCGGTCGCGACGTCGACGGCGCCCTCGGCGAGCAGCACGTACGACCAGAAGTCGCCGTAGGCGCGCGTGCGCCACACCCGGCGCGTCAGGTCGAGGAACGGCTCCAGCCGCCCGCGCTCCTCCCACCCGGACAGGCTCGAGTACGACAGCGAGGCGTCCTCGAGCCGCGCCACCGACGACACGTGGAGCCGCGTCGCGGCCGCGAGGGAGCGCCCCGTCCACGCGCCCGTGCCCTTGGCCGCCCACCACCGCTTGCCCAGCGCCGGTGCGCTCACCACGCCCAGCACGACCTCGTCGCCGTCCATGAGCCCGAGCAGCGTCGCCCACACGGGGACGCCGCGGACGAAGTTCTTCGTGCCGTCGATCGGGTCGACCACCCAGCGTCGCGGCCCGTGGCCCGTGTCGGCCATCTCCTCGCCGTGCACCGCGTCGCGCGAGCGCATGCGGGACAGGCTCGTGCGGACGAGCTCCTCGGCGGCGCGGTCCGCGTCCGAGACGGGCGTCAGGTCCGGCTTCGTCTCGACCTGCAGGTCCAGGGCCTTGAACCGCGCCATGGTCACGGAGTCCACCTGGTCCGCGATCACGTGGGCCAGGCGCAGGTCGTCGTCGTACGCGGTCGCCATGGGTGCTCCTTCGTCGGTGGTCGCGCGTCACCGTACCGGTGCGCGCGCCCCGGGACAGCGGACCCGGTCGGCGCACGCCGTCAGCGCACCGGGTCCTCGGGGTCCGCGGTGCCGAGCCGGCTCACCAGGAGGCGGCGGAAGGAGTCGACGCGCGCGGTGCGCGCGTCGCGGGTCGCGTCGTCGGGCGCGTCGGCCACCCAGTCGTCGAGGCCGCAGTCCGGCGATCCGGCCAGGTGCGTGCAGCCGCGCGGGCACTCGCGCGCCACGTCGGCGAGGTCGCCGAACGCGCGGACCAGCCGGTCCGGCTCGACGTGCGCGAGGCCGAACGAGCGGACGCCCGGGGTGTCGACGACCCACGTGGGCGTCGTCGTGCCGGGCAGCGCGAGCGCGACGGCCGACGTCGACGTGTGCCGGCCCCGGCCCGTCACGTCGTTGACCACGCCGACCGCCCGGTGCGCGTCGGGCACGAGCGCGTTGACGAGCGTCGACTTGCCGACGCCGGAGTGCCCCACGAGCACCGAGACGCGCCCGTCGAGGGCCGCGCGCACCTCGTCCAGGCCGGTGAGGACGCGCTCGCCCGTCACGGGGTCCTCGGCGCGGCTCGTGACGACCACCTCGACGCCGATCGGCGCGTACATCGCGACGAGCTCGTCGGGCGACGCGAGGTCCGCCTTGGTCAGCGCGAGCAGCACGTCCATGCCCGCGTCGTACGCGGCGACGACGCAGCGGTCGATCATGCGGGTGCGCGGCTCGGGGTCGGCCAGGGCGGTGACGACGACGAGCCGGTCGGCGTTCGCGACGATGACGCGCTCGACGGGGTCCGTGTCGTCGGCCGTGCGCCGCAGCACCGTGCGCCGCTCGCCGATCCGCACGATGCGCGCGAGCGTGTCCCGGCCGCCCGACGTGTCGCCGACGACGTCCACGCGGTCGCCCGGCACGACGCGCTGCCGCCCGAGCTCGCGCGCCTTCATGGCGAGCACGCGCGTCTCGTCCGGCGTCCCGGGCTCGACGAGGACGGTGTACCGGCCGCGGTCGACGGCGACGACCATCGCGCTGCGCGCGTCCTCGTGCGCCGGGCGCTGCTTGGTGCGCGGGCGCGACCCCCGACCGGGACGGATGCGGACGTCCCGCTCGTCGTAGCGCCGCTCCGGCATCAGGCGGAGGCCCCCGCGCGGGACCCGGCCAGCATGCCGGACCACAGGTCGACGAAGTCCGGCAGCGTCTTCGAGGTCGACGCGACGTCCTCGACGCGCACGCCCGGCACGCGGAGCCCCACGAGCGCGCCCGCCGTCGCCATGCGGTGGTCGGCGTACGACCGCCACGTCCCCCCGGTCAGGGGACGCGGCGTGACGACGAGGCCGTCCGCCGTCTCCTCGGCCTGCCCGCCGAGGCGCGTGATCTCGGCGACCAGGGCCGCCAGGCGGTCCGTCTCGTGGCCGCGCAGGTGCGCGATACCGCGCAGGCGGGTGGGGGAGTCCGCGAGCGTCGCGAGCGCGGCGATCGTGGGGGCGACCTCGCCCGCCGCGTGCAGGTCGAGGTCGACGCCGTGCACGGTGCCGGTGCCCGTCACGGTGAGCACGTCGCCGTCGAGGGACGCCGTGCCGCCCATCCGCTCGAGGATGCCGGGCAGGAGGGCGCCCGGTTGCGTCGTGGCGGCGGGCCAGCCCGGGACACGGACGGTGCCGCCGGCGGCCAGCGCCGCGCAGAGGAACGGGGCCGCGTTGGACAGGTCCGGCTCGACGCGGACGTCGCGCCCGGCGACCGCGCCCGGTGCGACGCGCCACGTGCCGGGCGTCGTGTCGTCGACCTCGACGCCCGCGGCGCGCAGCACCTCCACGGTCATCGCGATGTGCGGGACGCTCGGCAGCGTCGCGCCCGTGTGCCGCACCGTCAGACCGTTCGCGTACCGCGCGCCGGACAGCAGCAGGCCGGAGACGAACTGGCTCGACCCGGACGCGTCGACGTCGACGGCCCCGCCCTCGAGCCCGCCGCGTCCGTGGACGGTGAAGGGCAGGAAGCCGGGCTCGCCGTGCCACTCGACGCGCACGCCGAGGTCCTGCAGGGCGGCGAGGACCGGGCCCATGGGGCGGACGCGCGCGTACGGGTCGCCGTCGAACCGCACGGGCCCGTCGGCGAGGGCCGCGAGCGGCGGCAGGAAGCGCATGACGGTGCCCGCGAGCCCGCAGTCGACCTCGACGCCGCCGCGGACGGCGCCGGGTGCGACGGTCCAGTCGGACCCGTCCTGGTCCACCCGTGCGCCGAGGGCCCGCAGCGCGTCCGCCATGAGCTGCGTGTCGCGGCTCGCGAGGACCCCCCGCAGCCGGCTGGGCGTGCCACCGAGCGCGGCGAGCACGAGGTAGCGCGCGGACAGCGACTTCGAGCCGGGCACCTCCACCGTCGCGTCGAGCGGGCCGGTCGCGGCCGGCGCGTCCCAGAGGTCGAGCGCGGGAGGGGTCGTCATGAGGGCCAGGCTATCGGCGCGTGCACCGGACGCGTCGGGCGCGTCCGCGTCGTCGGCCGGCTGCCGGCTACGCGTCGGTGTGCTTCGCGACCCACTTCGCGCGGGCCGCGCGCACCGCCGCCCGGTCCTCGCGGGCGTGGTGCACGCGCCAGCCGAGGCCCGGGCGCCCCTCGAGGTCGGCGCCCACGAGCAGCGCGCCGCCCGTGAAGCCCACGGCCCGGATCAGCCGCTCGGTCCGCTCGCGCTCCTCCTGCTCCGACCGCTTGCGGCCGAGGGGCAGGTTGACGACCACGACCGGCAGCGTGAGCCCCGCGAGCACGAGACCGGCCGTCCGCGGCGCGCGCCCGACGGCGAGGGCCGCGGCGGCGACGACGAGCGCGGCGCCGTGCGCGCGCGCGACCGTCGCCAGCTGCTCGTCGGAGACCCGGCCCTCGATCGCGTCGCCGAGCGGCCCGGGGACGCCGGCGCGCGTCTGGTCGGGCACGCGGGAGCGCAGGCCGTCGAGGGCGTCGCGCACGATCCGCGCGTGACCCTGCGGGTGGCGCAGCGCGTCGAGGCCCTGCGAGACGAACCAGGTGGCGAGCATGGGACGGGCGGCACGGCGCAGCAGCACGGGTTCCTCCGGGACGCACGGGTGGGCGGACGTCCTCACGCTAGCCCTGCGGGTGCGGCTCGGCGCGCCGGGAATGCCCGGGGGAGCGCCTCGCGTTGACCCCGTCATGAGCGTCCTCCTCCCGGCCCGCGCGACGGCACCCGTCGTCGTCGGTCCGCCCCCGCCCGGCCCCGGGCACCCGTTCGCCGCCCTCTCGGGTGGCACCCGGCCCGCGGCACTAGGCTCGTGGGTGATGAGCGAGGACACGGCAGGCATCGACATCGGCACCGAGACGACCCGCGCGCCGGAGACGGAGGGCGACGCCGCCCGCGCGGACCGGTTCGAGGCCGAGGCGCTGGTCCACCTGGACCAGCTGTACGGCGCTGCCCTGCGCATGACGCGCAACCCGGCCGACGCCGAGGACCTCGTCCAGGAGACGTTCACCAAGGCGTTCGCCGCGTTCCACCAGTACCGCCCGGGCACGAACCTCAAGGCCTGGCTGTACCGGATCCTCACCAACACGTACATCAACTCCTACCGCAAGAAGCAGCGCGAGCCGCAGCAGTCGCGGTCGGAGGAGATCGAGGACTGGCAGCTCGCGCGCGCGGAGTCGCACACGTCGAGCGGCCTGCGCTCCGCCGAGGCGGAGGCCCTCGACCACCTGCCCGACTCGGACGTGAAGGACGCGCTGCAGCGCATCCCCGAGGACTTCCGCATCGCGGTGTACCTCGCGGACGTCGAGGGGTTCGCCTACAAGGAGATCGCGGAGATCATGGGGACGCCGATCGGGACGGTGATGTCCCGCCTGCACCGCGGCCGCGGCCAGCTGCGCGAGCTGCTGTCCGACTACGCGCGCGAGCGCGGCCTGGCCGGTGCCGCGCCGACGGGACCGGAGGGCGGGCGATGAGCACGTTCGAGGACGAGCGCGCCGGCGCGCCGACGCCGGTCGACCCGTGCGGGAGCGGTGACATGCGCTGCTCCGAGGCGGTCGAGCGCCTGTGGGAGTACGTGGACGCCGAGCTCGGCACGCTGGACCGTGACCGCGTCGCCGCGCACCTCGCCGAGTGCACGCCGTGCCTCGAGGAGGAGCAGGTCGAGGTCGTCATGAAGGAGCTCGTGCGGCGCTGCTGCCAGGAGGAGGCGCCCGTGACCCTGCGCGTGCGCATCCACGAGCAGATCTCCGTGCTGCGGCTGCGCGCCGCCGCGGAGCCCGACGCCTGAGGTCGGTCCACCTCGTACGGACGACGAGGGCCCCGGAGCAGCTGCTCCGGGG